>JAFQPF010000048.1 GCA_017411885.1 Clostridia bacterium | reverse complement strand
CCTGTCGGTGATCTGTTCAAGGAGGCTTGCGAAAAGGCAAGAGCTATGGAGGGGAGAGTAACCCGTGGAGGAAATGACGGGCTTTCGCTTATTTTCCACAAAATAATAATGCATCTTGCGGAGCACCAGAGAGCAGGCAAGGATGAAAGCGAAATGAAGCGCGTCAGGGAATATATAGATGCGAATATTTACACTAAGATAAGCATATCAAAGGCGGCAGAGCTTATATACCGTTCAAAGGATTATATTATCAAAAGCTTTGTGCGCGAATACGGCAAAACGCCTTACGAATACGCGCTTGAAAGAAAGATGGATGCCGCGTGCGAGCTGTTAAGATCCACAAGGCTGCCGATATCGGTCATAGCGGAAAAGCTCGGATATTCGGATCAGCATTATTTTTCAAATCTGTTCAAAAAGCGCATAGGTAAATCGCCGAGTGAATACAGAAGGGCAAGCCTTATTTAGGCTTGCCCTTAAATATTAGTGATGCTATAAGCCCAAGACTTACAGCGGCGGCGATCCCGGCACTTGTGGCGGTAAGTCCGCCTTTTAGCGCGCCATATAGCCCCTCGCGCGCAACAGCTTCCTTTACGCCGTTTGCAAGCGCGTAGCCAAAGCCCGTAAGCGGAACTGTAGCACCGCTTCCCGCGAATTTCACAAGCGGCTCATATACGCCGAGTGCCGTGAGTATCACACCTGCGACGACGTATGAAACGAGTATCCTCGCCGGAGTAAGACGAGTCCTGTCTATGAGTATCTGCGCGATAACGCATAGCGCACCGCCGACTAAAAAAGCCCAGAGATAATCGCTCATAATATGCTCCCTTCCGCGTTGCCTGTGCAAAGCTCGATTTTAACGAGATGCGCTATTGAGGGAATAGACAAGCCCTGAAGCACGCTTGAGGGTGACATCATCGCACCTGTCGCGATGAAAAGCATATTTTTTATCTCACCGCTTTTTATTTTTTCAAGGAAATGCGCGGCAAGCACGCTTCCGCTGCAACCGCAGCCCGAGCCGCCTGCGTGCATATCCTGTCTTTGACGGTCGTATATCATAAGACCGCAGTCGTAATGCACCTTTGTTATGTCAAGCCCATCCTTTTTAAGCATCTCATTTAGTATCGACGAGCCCTCGTATCCGAGGTCGCCTGTCACGATCGCGTCGATATCCGAAACTGCGGCACCGCTTTCGTTAAAATAACGCGTGATAGTGTCGATCGCCGCCGGCGCCATAGCCGCGCCCATATTGCTGACGTCGGATATGCCCTTATCAACTACTATTCCGGGCAGCACCTCGGTTATTCGGGCACACGCCCCGTCTTTGTGTCCTACAATAAACGCCGCCGCACCGGTAACCGTCCATTGTGCGCTCGGTGTGCGCTGACCGCCGTATTCAAGAGGAAAGCGGAACTGCCTTTCGGCAGAGCAGTTGTGGGAAGAACAGACCGCCGCCGCGCGTGTGAGCTTTTTTGAATCAACGAGCAGAGATGCCAGAATAAGTGCCTCGGCGCAGGTGGAGCAGGCGCCGTACAAACCGAAAAAAGGCGCGTCAAAGCCTGCAAGCCCGTATCCCGAGCCGGTGCATTGATTTAAGAGATCGCCTGCGAATATCGCACCGATCTCACTTATCACGATGCCCGATTTTCCGAGCACGCCGTCAAGTGCGATGCGTTGCATTTCGCTTTCGGATTTTTCCCAGGTGTCCATACCGAACTTGTCGCTCTGGTCAAAATAATCGAATTTTCTGCCAAGCGGACCGTCGTGCTCTCGCCTGCCGACGACCGAATAGGCGCACTCGATCGCGGGCGCGTTTTCAAGCTTAATAATACCCATATATAACTCCTGAAACAGTATATACGACTATTATGTGCCGTGCGTGGGAAATTATACGCAATAGTCAAAACAACCCTATCACACAGAATGATCACCTCGGCGAAGGTGGAGCTCAAGCTTAATCGCAAATGCGATTAAGCTTCCGATGCTGTGTGGGCGTTCTTCCGCGCATTCTCTTAAAAGCCTGCGTAAAATACAACGGGTCTTTGAATCCGCACTTTTCGGCAATATCTTTTATTTTTATGTCTGTTTCCTCCAACAAAGCTACGGCATTGTCTATACGCAAGGACAATATGTACATATACGGTGATTGACCGACCTGCTTTTTGAAAAGATGATTGAACCGGCTCGTGCTGAAATTAAGCATTTGGGCATAACGTGAAGCATCGTATTCCTGTGAAAAGGAGTGCTCCATATCATCTAAGACCCGTGTGAATAAGTCGGGTGAATAGGTTTTCTTTTCATTATTTGCAATTTGTGAGATCAGAAAGAGCGTCTGATATTCTGCCGTCAAGCCCGAAAGATAGCTGTCGTCACACATGGCTAAACTGATGCTGTCAAGAATTTTCAAGATCAGCTTGCTGTTTTTAACCTTTATTGGTGTGCAGGCTTTTATATCGAGCGAAGCTAATACCTCATATACCTCGCTTCCGGTAAAATGCAAATAACGGTAGGTGTTTTTGTCCTTGCTGTAGGCTACGTATTTCTGGGGAGCATTGGGCGGATAGATCCATATTGTGCCCGGTTCGATTGCACGGTCGTCAAAATACATTATTCCGGATTCGCAGAAAAACAGAGACCAATCCTCACGGCCGTTTTTTCGTACGGTCATACAGTCGTTGCTTTCATACGTAATGCGACTTGAGGAAACCACCGCTATGGTATGCTTGGTCGGGAATGCTTTTTTGTCGCTTGAGCCATCATAAATCTGCATACTGTTCACCTCGCAGTAATTATAAATCAATATAAACGCCTTGTCAACAAAAAAATAGCAATATACAAATATATTGCAAAAATAT
>JAFQPF010000047.1 GCA_017411885.1 Clostridia bacterium | reverse complement strand
TCCCCTCGGGCATAATTGAGGGAATGGATTTCCTTGCGGACATCGCACTTGCGTTTATCGCATTCGGAATGGGCGAATTTTTCAAATTTGACCTATTAAAGAAAAACGGGCCGCGCGTTGTATTGACAGCACTTCTTGAAGCAACGCTTGCATCGGTGCTTGTTTTTGTGCTTACTTATTTTGTCCTGAAGCTTAATTTTGCTTTCTGCATAGTGGTTTCGGCACTTGCCTCGGCAACAGCCCCTGCTTCCACTATGATGACGATACGTCAGCTTGGCGCTAAGGGTAATTTTGTAAATACGCTTCTGCAGGTAGTGGCAATAGACAACATCGTCGGACTTTTGGCATACAGCGTTGCTATATCGGTGGCACTTTCAACGCTTAATTCCTCGGCGATAGTACCCGAGGATATTCTTGAACCGGTGCTGATAAATCTCGGCGTGCTTGTCCTTGGCGGACTTTTCGGTCTGTTTATGAAGCTTTTAATACAAAAAAAGCGTTCAAACGATAACCGCCTTATAATCGCGATAGCATTACTTTTCGGCTTCTGCGGAATTTGCACGATACTTGATATATCGCCGCTTTTGGGCTGTATGTCAATGGGAATGATCTATATAAACGTAAGCGGAGATGACAAGCTCTTCAAGCAGCTTAATTACTTCAGTCCGCCGCTTATGCTTTTGTTCTTCGTGCGAAGCGGACTTTCCTTCAGGCTTGATTCGCTTATCAGCCCGGCGGGAAGTGTTGGAACGACACCCTTGCTCGTCATCGGTATAGCTTACTTTTTCGTAAGAATAATCGGAAAGTATATCGGAGCCTTTGTCGGAAGCATAATAGCAGAAAAGCCTGCATCGATAAGGAATAACTTAGGACTTGCGCTGATCCCGCAGGCGGGCGTTGCAATACCGCTTGCCGCTATGGGTGCAAGAGCGATCGGCGGCGATCTCGGCGACGCGATGGAAACCGTGATCCTGTCATCAAGTATACTTTATGAGCTGGTAGGACCTGCGCTTGCAAAGCTTTCGCTTTATTGGTCGGGTGCTTGTACCAATGATATAGAAAAGCTTGTTGAGGTCGATACGCACGATGAAAACGGCAGGGTCAAGAGCGAGGTAGAGCTTTTGGTCGAGCGTATACAGAAGATACAGTCGGAGCTTCCCGAGCATAGCATATCCGAGGAGGAACAGGCTTTCACCTCGGCGGCAGAGGAGCAATACGAGCAAATGACGTCGGTAAGACGGCGCAGATTTAACAGAAGATAATCAGAAAGGGCAGAAATATGGATAACGCAATCGAAGTTTTTACAACACCAATGCTTTGGGAAATGAAGGACCCGATAGTAGGTCTGATAGGTGAATGGTCGGCAGGACTTAATACAAAATCAATAATACTCAGAATAGCACTCGTGCTTTTGCTTTCGGCGATAATCGGATGTGAGCGTTCAAGTAAGCGTCATTCGGCAGGACTTCGTACCTTTATGCTTGTGTCACTTGCTTCAACCATCGGTATGCTTGTGGATATATACCTTTCGCAGAATCTCGGCGCATCCTTTTACCTTATATCCGCGGCTATCGTAGTCGGCTCGGCAACCATATGCGTAAACTCAATGCTATACAGCTCAAAAAATCAGATAAAGGGACTCACAACGGCTGTCGGACTCTGGACCTGCGCAATGATAGGCCTTGCAATAGTTGCCGGACTTTATACGGTAACGATAATATCCTTTTTTGCACTTTTGTGCTGCCTTTCGTTCTTCCCGAGAATTGAAAGATATCTTAAAGACAGATCCAACCACTTTGAAATGCACCTTGAACTTAAAAACAGTAATAACCTCGGCGACTTTGTAACTACACTCAGAAAGCTCGGACTTATTATTGACGAAATTGAGGCTAACCCCGCGTATATCAATTCGGGTGTAAGCGTGTATTCCGTAGCTGTTACGATAAGCAGTGAGCAGCTTAAAAAATACAAAAAGCATAATGAAATAATATCGGCACTCTCTACGCTCGATTACGTTTACTACATAGAGGAAATGAAATAAACCGAGTATTATTACGGCAAAATCTATAAAAATACGATAAACCTGATAAAAAATTAGCGCAAAATTTAAGAAAATGCATAATGTGACAAATATTTATGCAAAAACGCTTGCATTTGATGCATAATTAGTGTATAATATTGCATAAAGATGGCTAATTGCTGTAATTTTATGCAAACATAAGCATAAACCGAAAGGAACGTTATGAAAAAGGTGTTCATAGACGGCAGTGTCGGAACAACGGGACTGCGTATTTATTCAAGACTTGAAAAAAGAAACGATATTGAGCTTATTAGGCTGCCTGAGGAATTGCGTAAGGATAAAGAAGCAAGAAGGGAAGCAATAAACAGCAGTGATATTACTTTCCTTTGCCTGCCGGACGATGCGGCGATAGAAGCGGTTTCGCTTTGTACAAATCCCGAAACGGTTATAATAGATACTTCAACTGCTCACAGAAAGCACCCGGATTTTGTATACGGACTCCCTGAGCTTTCGGTTGAGCAAAGTGAAAAGATCAGAACATCAAAAAGGATCGCAGTGCCGGGATGCCACGCGGGCGGCTTTGTTTCGCTTGTGTATCCGCTTGTAAAGGCAGGGATAATTGATACCAATACCGCGCTTTTCTGTCATTCGGTCACAGGTTATTCGGGCGGCGGAAAGAAAATGATCGCTGAATATGAAGCACAAGGCAAGAGCAAGCTTCTTGAAGCACCGAGACAGTATGGTCTTACGCAAAACCATAAGCACTTAAAGGAAATGAAGGCGATATGTATGCTTGAGCATAACCCGATCTTCTGTCCGGTTGTCTCCGATTTCTACAGCGGAATGGTCGTAACCGTCCCCTTGTTTGCAAAGGATCTCAAATTCGGTTGCGCAGACGACATCAAGAGAGTCTATAAGGGACTGTATAACGGCCCTGTTGTTAATTATACCGAAAGCCTTACAGACGACGGCTTTATATCGGGTGCTAAAATGTCCGGCCTTGACAGTATGGAAATAGGCGTGCTTGGTAATGACGAGCGCATACTTTTATGTGCGGCGTTTGATAACCTCGGTCACGGTGCGTCGGGTTGCGCGCTTGAATGTATGAATATAGTGCTCGGCTGTGATATAACAGAAGGACTTGAGCTTTAACTCGGAAAGGATTTCAAAATGAAGATAATTGAAAACGGCGTTTGTGCCGCAAAGGGCTTTACAGCCTCAGGCGTACACGCAGGTATCAGAAAGAATAAAACAAAAAGGGATTTAAGTCTTATATACAGCGAAGTACCCGCATCGGTAGCGTGCGTGTATACGACAAACCTTGTTAAGGGTGCGCCGATCGCAGTTACAAGAAAGAACGTTGAAAACGGTGTAGCTCAGGCGGTTATATGCAACAGCGGTAACGCAAATACCTGTAACGCAAACGGAATTGAAATTGCCGAGGAAATGTGCAAGCTCACGGCAAACGAGCTTGGCATATCAGCAAATGATGTTGTAGTGGCATCTACAGGCGTTATCGGTCAGCCTCTTGATATCACACCTATAAAAAATGCTATGCCTGAGCTTGTGGGTTCGCTTGGCAATAACAGCAAAGAAGCGGCGCAGGGAATAATGACGACCGATACAAAGCTTAAGGAAATCGCCGTAAGCTTTGAGATCGGCGGAGTTGAATGTAAGATCGGCGGTATCGCCAAGGGCTCCGGTATGATCCACCCCGATATGGCGACTATGCTCGTGTTTATAACCACAGACTGCAAGATCTCGCACGATATGCTTTCAAAGGCATTAAAGAGCGATATTGCAAACACCTTTAATATGGTAAGCGTTGACGGTGATACGTCGACTAACGATATGGTTACAGTCCTTGCAAACGGTATGGCAGGAAACAAGCTTATAGATAAGGACGG
>JAFQPF010000046.1 GCA_017411885.1 Clostridia bacterium | reverse complement strand
TATTGTTTTATGTGTCGATATTCTCTTGGCATAAAAATCCCTCCTATGGTTTTTCTAATTATACCATAGGAGGGTGTTTTTTGTCATTGTCCGTTTTTAACGGACCTGTTCAAATGTCCGTCGGGGGTTTCTGTATCACAATCATTCAATTATAATCATTCAGCATCGTTGTTTTCTTCGGGAAGCGCCTCAGGTGCAGCTTCTGTTGTAGCTTCTGTTGAAACTTCTGTTGCAGTAGCTTCAACACCCTTGATCTTGTTGTAGAAGTTTACGTATGTCGCATCCATATAAGGCATTACCCAAATAAAAGCAATACCGCAAGTAATCATACATAAGAACATCCATCCAAGGAAGGAAAGTCCAAGCACAAACATATCCATCTTGTGTCCGTGCATCATAGCCTTTGAGCGATCGATCGCTTCACGCGCGCCCATACCCTTGTTTTCCGCGAGAATATACATAGCCATCGAATACGAAAAGCCCTTTATAATTCCGGGGATGATAAAGAGTAAGGACCAGAGATATGTAAACAAGCCTACAAGGAAATTCACCTTAAATGCCGACCAGAAATCGTCAAAGCCGCAGAAGGCATCCGATACATCGGGATCCTTGCCTCTTGCAAGATTTTGGAAAATACGGATCTCACTGAGCGTGAAAGCAGGAGTGATTATAATAGCTGCAAGAAGCGGTCCTGCTACCGGTATAAATCCGAGAATAATCGAAGCAACTGCCATTATTGCGTAAATAATAAGCAGGATAACAAACAATTTTCCGATCTTACCCTTGATCTGCTGCTTGGCAAGCGTTTTAAGTTCAACTCTGTTCATGGCTTTCTCCTTTGTTGTTTGAGTATTTATACAGTATCCCTGTACGATAGCATTATATCATAATTTAAGCATTATGTCAACAAATATCTTATTGTGTAAATTAATTTTATTCCAGATACGCCTCGACGCGGTTGATCGGAATACCCTGACTTGAAAAATTCGCCTCATATTCGGTCATAATATTATCGCCCGCATACTCGCTTGCATGCAGGTCGTTCGTGACCGCTTCAAGCCTGAAGCCCGATTCCTTAAGCTCCTCAAGCGAAAAATCAAACAGCGGACGGTTATCGGTCTTGAAGAAGATCGCGCCGTTTTTCTTGAGTATACGCTTATATTTTTCAAGGAACCCGCGATGCGTGAGCCTGCGCTTCGCATAGCCTTTTTTCGGCCACGGGTCTGAAAAATTAAGATAAAGTCTTTCGATCGAGCCTTCGCCGAGAGCCTCGCATATTCCCGAGGCATCACCGATCACAAAGCGGATATTGGTAATCCCCTCTGTCTTTGCGCGCTCAAGCGCGGTAACAGCAACGTTGCCGATCTTTTCAACGGCGATATAGCTTATTTCGGGGTTTCGCTTTGCGTTTTCACAGATAAACGAGCCCTTGCCGCAGCCTATTTCAAGATGCAGCTTTTCTCTTTTTATATAATCCCCGTCCGAAAGCTTTCCGTCCTCAAGCTTCATTAAAATATCAGAGCAAGCCTCGATCCTTTCCTCGGCGTGCTTCTTTTTTCTCATTCGCATAAATTTTCTCCGTTCTTCTCAAAGCGGCAATAAAGGGTTGCTTATTTAAGGCAACCCCTTTTATTACTCAGTTTGCGTCAATCTTTACGCTTGTATCGCAGTGTATGATCTTGCGCGGGCACTTTTCAAAGCAGATTCCGCATCCCGTACACTTGGAATAGTCGATAGATGCAACAAAGCCGTTCACCGTAATAGCCTGTGAGGGGCAATTCTTTTCGCATATATGACACGCGATACAGCCGACCTCGCAATAGCCCTTGGTAACGGGGCCCTTATCAACCGACATACAAGCAACGCGGTAAGGTGCGTCAAAGGGCACAAGCTTGATTATATGCTTGGGGCAGGCAGTGATACACTGTCCGCATCCGATACAGAGCTTATCATCCACCTTGGCGATACCGTCTATTATCTTGAGCGCGCCGAACGCGCACACCTCGGTACAGGTACCGAGACCGATACATCCGTTGGGGCAAAGCTTGTCGCCGCCGCCAAGCTTGGACGCGGCAATACAGTCGTTTGCGCCGTTGTATATGTATTTTTTCTTTGCTCTGCCGCTGCTGCCCGAGCACATTACCTGTGCGCGCATACGCACGGCAGCTTCGCTTTCGCATCCCATAATACCTGCGATCTTGTTGACACATTCGCTGTCTGCGACAACGCAGGCGTTAAGCTTTGCTTCGCCCTTTACTATCGCTTCCGCGAGTGCCGCACAGCCAGCATATCCGCATCCGCCGCAGTTAGCACCCGGCAACACGTCGCATATCTGTGGGATACGCTCGTCAACCTTAACGTAAAACGCCTTGGAGGCGATCGCCAGAAGAACGCCGAAGCCTCCGCCGAGAATGGCAAACCATATAAGAGCCGTCAATATATTGTTCATTTAAGTCCCCCCTATATTAAAACTTCATTCCCGAGAAGCCCGAGAACGCCATCGCAATAAGACCTGCGGTGATAAGCGCGATCGGTGTTCCCTTGAACGGGCGGGGAGGATTTGCAAGCGAAACTCTCATACGAACGCCGGCAAAGATCACGATAGCAAGCGTAAAGCCTACTGCCGAGGCAAAGCCGAAGGCGATCGATTCGATAAAATTGTAGCCGTTATCTACGTTAAGAAGCACTGCGCCCAGAACCGCACAGTTCGTGGTTATAAGCGGCAGATATATTCCAAGCGCGCCGTAAAGCGAGGGAATAAAGCGCTTTAAGAACATTTCGATAAACTGTACGAGTGCCGCGATTATAAGAATAAACGCGATCGTTTCAAGGTATTCAAGATGGAATCTTACAAGCACGAACTCGTAAACGGCATAGGTCGCCGCGCTTGAAAGCGTCATAACGAACATAACCGCAAAGCCCATACCGAGCGCGGTATCCGGCTTTTCGGATACGCCGAGGAAGGGGCAGATTCCGAGAAAACGCGAGAATATGTAGTTTTCTATCAGAACCGCCGTAAGCATCAGGATAAGGATCTCTTTCATTGCTTGTGTGCCTCCTTACTCCTTTTTCTTGATAATGCAAAATTCATAGCCGCGATAAGCACGCCGAGCACGATAAACGCGCCGGGAGCCTGAGCGATCATACGGATCGGCTCAAAGCCTTCTCCGAACAGGCTGTAGCCCAGAAACGTACCGTTTCCGAGCACTTCTCTTATCGTTCCAAGCACGAAGAGTGCTATAGTATAACCGACTCCCATAAACAGGCCGTCGATCGCAGATGCACCTACTCCGTTTTTGGAGGCAAATGCCTCGGCTCTGCCGAGTATTATGCAGTTAACGACGATAAGCGGAATGAACAGTCCGAGCGAAGCGTAAAGGTCCTCGAAGTACGCCTGCATAAGGAACTGTACGGCTGTAACGAAGCCGGAAATGATTACTATGTAGGAAGCGATTCTGACTTCCTTGGGGATGAAGTTTCTCAAAAGCGATATAAATATGTTTGAAAAGAAGAGAACCGCTGTCGTTGCCACACCCATACCGAGCGAGTTGATGACCGAGGTCGTGACCGCAAGCGTTGAGCACATACCCAACAGCTGACCTAAAACGGGATTATTTTCAAACAAAGCCTCGGAAAAGAGCTTGCCTAAGCTTTTTTTGTTTTCGCTCATGCGATCACCTCCTCATCTGCAGTAACAGTAGCTACCTTTTCAAGATATTCGGGATAGAATGCGAGCACCTCGGATGCCTTTTCGGCGATCGCGCGTGCTTCAAGATCTGCGCTCGGGTGAACGGGGATGGTTTCTCCGTATACAAGCGGGATCGGATTTGCTATATTCTGCTTATAGCCCTTGAGATATTCACTGTCAAGAGCAAGTGTCTTAAAGCCCTCGCCCTCGTAATCCAGAAATCTTATGCCGAGCTGTGTCTTATAGTAAGTGCCGACCATGATCTTTGCCCAGCCGCTTTCGCTTGTAACAGTGACTATTGCCGCGTATCCGTTATCGGATACACTGCCGTCTGCCTTTTTAGCCTTGAAGAGGTATATCTCGTCAAAGGGAGAGAAGCCCTCTTCAGCCTTTTCTTCAATATGCTCAACGTCTGTAAGCCAGCCGTAGAAGCCGCCGTAGCCGTCTGCACCGTGGAAGGCTTCGTCAATGCTTACCGTTCCCTCGGGCATAACGCGCTCAACTATCGCTTCCTCGCCACCGAATACCGCATCGTTTGCCGAAAGCGCGGCGTTGATACCGTCGTTTACCGCAGTAGAGGTAATGGTCGCGCTTGCATAAGCGTCAACAGTTTCTCCGAGAACGATCTTGTCTCCGTGCTCACCTATGTATTTGCTTAAGTACTCGCCGCTTAACGCGTTGGTACCTACACCTGCCGTTTCGGCGTGCTCGATCACCTTAACTCCGATGATCATTTTACCGAAACCGACGCCGACCATCATCTTGACAGCTCCGCCAAAGCCTGCGGGCGACACGCTTGCGCAATAACCGAGCTTTTCTGCGTCCTTGTATACAACGTAAAGCTCGTCAACGTCTTCAATTTCCGTGGGCATTGCCTCAAACGAGGTCTTTTCGGGGAAGAATTCGGTAATTGCCGCTTCCTTTTTTCTGTATTCGTTTTCCTTTATGATAGGATCGGTTATACTGTATACGAAAGCGAGCATAGCCGCTACCACCGCGCATATAACGAGAAGCTTAAGCGTTACGGTAGCGATAAAGCCTGCGGTGGTCTGCTCCTTTTTAGCTTTAGCAGGAGCTTTTTTGTTTTCCTGCGGCTTTTTTGCTTTTTGGGTATTGCCCTGAGATTTAACGGCAGGCTTTTTTTCAGCCTTTTCCTTGACGGGCTTGACCTTTTCTTTCTTTTCAGGCTTTTCTTCTTCGATTTCTTCGTCTTCGATAACTTCATCCTCCGACGGGACAAGCTCCTCAATCTTTTCGGGAGCATATTCTGTCGGCACGATAAATTCAAATTCGCTCGGGTCTACCTCTATATAGCCAATATCATTCGTTGTATCGTCGTTATCCGCAACACCGAAAAAGATTTCGGATTCTTGCTTTTTGATCTTATTTTTCGGCATATTTTCCACCTCCGAATTTTACAGGCTTTGTGAATCTGTCTATGTACCATACAAGAAGATTCATAATAAGTATCGCAAACGACACGCCCTCGGGATATCCGCCGAAATATCTGATGAATACGGTGATAAGGCCGCAGCCGACGCCGAATATCAGTCTGCCCGATCCTGTAACGGGGCTTGTCGCGTAATCGGTCGCCATAAATATCGCACCGATGAACAGTCCGCCCGAAAGGATCTCGTAAAGCGCAAAATCAAAGGGATTGACGTTGCCTGCCGGGAAGATGAGTGTCACAAGATATACCGTAGCGATAAACGATACGGGTATATGCCAGGTTATTACCTTTCTTGCTATAAGTATAAGTCCGCCCACAAGCAAAAGCAAAGCTGAAACCTCACCGATGCATCCGGGGATATGACCTATGAACATATCAAAAACACTTGTTTCGGGAAGCGCGCCCGATTTAAGCGCACCGAGAGGCGTTGCCGATGCAACTGCATCTATTTCAGCCTCCGAAAGCATTATCTTGAAGGTGTTGACATGGCTTCCGGGTGCTGCGAACGCCTTTCCGCTTATGTGGTTTGTCCACGAAAAGAGGAAAACACGCGCCGCAAGCGCGGGGTTGACCGCGTTTTTACCGATACCGCCGAAAAGCTGCTTTACGATGATTATCGCAAAGAACGCCGCAAGAGGCAAAAGCCAGAGCGGAACGGTTACCGGAAGATTGAGCGCGATCAGCATACCGGTTAACGCCGCCGAAAAATCAAGCACGGTAACCGGTCTTTTGAAGATAAACTGGAACAGAAATTCCCAAAGCACGCAGGATGCGACCGATATCACGCTTACGGTGAGCGAACGCCAGCCGAAGGTCACGATCGACCATATAAGGCTCGGCAAGAGCGCGAGCATTACCGTGATCATTATCGTGCGCGTGGTATCGCGGTGCTTTAAGTGAGGCGACGGGGACACGGTCAAAAGACCGTTAAATTCCTTAGCGGTTGTAATATTATTCATAACAAGACCGTCCTTTCCCGATTATTTCTGAGACGCCGCAAGCTGAGCCGCCTTTGCGCGTCTTCGTTCGTTGATCTCGCCCTTGGCAGCACGGATGTGCTGAACTATAGGCACGTTTCCGGGGCAGTTGTAAGAGCAGCTTCCGCATTCCACGCAGCTCATAATATCAAACTGCTCCGCAAGCTCGTATTTGTTCTGCTCCGCAAGCAAGCCGAGGTAATTCGGCATCAGGTGCATCGGGCAGCCGCGTACACAGCGTCCGCATCTGATACAGGTGGGTGCCTGCTCGTACTTTTTATCGTATTCGTTTGATAAAACGAGTATCGCAGACGTACCCTTGGTTACAGGCGCGTTTATATCCCACTGTGCCGTACCCATCATAGGTCCGCCGTTGACTATCTTCCACGGCGTCTTTTTGAGTCCGCCGCAGAAATCTATAAGCACCGAGTAGGGTGTGCCTATCGGAACGAGCAGATTCTTCGGATAGCTTACGCAGTCTCCGTCCACCGTTACTATACGCTCGATAAGCGGCATACCTGTTGCAAAGGCATTGAAGATCGACGAGCAGGTCTCCGCGTTGAAAATAACGCATCCGACGTCTGCCGGAAGCTTGCCCATAGGAAGCTCCTTGCCGGTGAGCGCGTAAATGATCTGACGCTCATCGCCCTGCGGATATTTTGTCTTTAATTCCTCAACTCTTATCATCTTCGAGTCGCCGATAAGCTCATTGAGCCTTGCGATACCGTCGGGCTTGTTATCCTCGACCGCGATGATACCCTCTCTGAGAGAGAAGGTCTTGAGAAGTATCTTGAGTCCGTTTATGACCGCCGCGGGATTTTCAACTATAAGCCTGTGGTTGGCTGTGATAAACGGCTCGCACTCGGCGCAGTTTATAATGATCGTTTCGATCTTGCCAAGTGCCGAGGAAATTTTTGCGAAGGTCGGGAAGGTAGCACCGCCCATACCCGAAATACCGGCGTTTCTTACGATATCTACGATCTCCTCGGGGGTTGTTTCGACAAGCTTCTTGTCAAAGGGCTTTATTGAAGGATCAAGCCTTTCCTCAAAGTCGTTGTCGATAATCACGTTAAGTACAGTCGCGCCCGAATTGAGCTTTTTCTCCTCAATAGCGCGGACAGTGCCGGAAACGCTTGAATGTATCGGACAGTAAAGTCCCTGTTCTGCGGCACCGATAAGCTGGCCCTTGTTGACCTTGTCGCCCGCCTTTACAAGCGGAGTACAGTGCGCGCCTATGTGCTGTGACATTGGTATAGAAACGTATTCGGGGGCGGGAAGCTTCTCGATCGGGCATTTTTCGGTATGCTTGTGCTCGTTAAGATGAATACCGCCGCGGAAGGTTTTTGCCAAGACTATCACCTCGTTAAAAATGAATTACTTTGATAATCGTGCAAATGGGGGGCAAATACGCCGCACACATCGCACTATATCATACATTATACTATATACTGCACAAAATTTCAATACAAAGCGCGCACTTTTCTGTGTTATCTTTTTAACAAGCGAGAATGGGTAATAACCGGCAAGACCGCGGGGGATTCCTTTATATTGACAAAACCGAGCTGTAAGGGTATAATGAAGTTACGATGCGTGGGGCAACTGTATCAAGACATAAACTTATTACAGCTTTCGATATTATTGGAAACAAAATTAAAGAAAGACTAAAATTGATATGCACCCCAAAAGTTAGACACTTTTGGAGGTGCATATCAAAGTTGCTGATATTGGTGGCATGGATAGTGAAAAAACAGGATATGATAGTAATGCATGGTTTTTCCAAGATGCACAGGCCATGAAACTTTTGATCAAATTCAAATTATCATTCGTGGAGGGCATGAAGGATTCAATTAAAGAAATTGAGGAATATTTATGGTAAACCGATTTTGTGTTTTGGCTATTATTATAGCTGTTGTTACTGTTTTCTTTTTTGCTTGTTCAGACAATGACGGAAATTTAAACGTAGTAAATATTCCTGATGTAGGTGCTTTTGATCTTCCGCAGGAAATGATATGCATTGAGGAAAATGGGAATTATTATTTAGAATTCAGGGATTCTTCGAAGAACCAAGAAGTTGGTACGCTTGCTGTTGGAGTAACGTACAAAAACGATTATTTGGAGAAATTATCTAAAGCGTTGGGAAAGAATGCTATATATCAGAAACTTTTGTTAAGCGAGACACTTTCAAATAGTGCAATCGTCGGAAAACAAAAGTGGTCAATCGACAATGAAGAATGCGAGATAACATTTTTTGACTTTTATTCAACAGACAAAAACATATTTTTTGTGGTACTAAACGACTCACTTGATTATGATACAGTTGTTGAAATCAGCAAGACATTTGATATGAGCAAATAGGTGTAATAATTCTTCCCTCCCCGCGGTCATTTGACCGCGGGGATTCCTTTATATTGACAAAACCGAGCTGTAAGGGTATAATGAAGTTGCGATGCGTGGGGCAACTGCACGATAACGCTTGATACAAACGGCATCGGCACGCTCAACCCGTTCAGATACAGAGGTTATTACTACGACTCTGAGACTAACCTCTACTACCTCAAGAGCAGATACTATGATCCCGCGGCAGGTAGGTTCATCAACGCGGATGAGTTGGTCGACAACCATTCTGTATTAGGCTACAATATGTACGCTTATTGCTGGAATAACCCGGTGATGAACTTTGATGTTTTAGGTTTTTTCACTAAGTCTACATCAATTACTGTTAACGCTACTGCAATTTTTGGAGTTAGTTTGTCTATTGGTTATTCAACGGATGATAAGGGCAACATAGTGTTATTTTATTCTAAAGCTATTCCAAGTGATAATGATACTATGTATATCGGTGGTGTTGATGCTGGAATCGCTTTATCAAAGCATGTAACAGTGCTTGATAATGTTGACGAATTGACCGGACTATCCGGTAGCATTGGTGTATCTGGCGGTGACTTAGGATACTTAGGTGCAGATGCTATCTTTTTGCCTGACAATTATGAACATAAAGGAATTTTCGGTTCATCGTGGGTAGGAGTTCAACTTTCAATTGGTCTTGGCGCAGGTGCAGATGTTCACATAATGCAGACGGAAACAGTCCAAACAAAAGCGTTCAACCCGGGCAAGGCTATTGTCAATTGGATCAAATCGTGGTGGGATTAATTTCGTAAGGAGATCAGTATGAGATATGATATGTTAAATGAATATATTGATAATGACAAAATATATTGCGCTTTTAACAAATGTGTTCCGTCTATTGGGGATGAAATCGAGATTGGTGAAGTTTATGGCTGTATTAGAGGAAACAAATACTCGCTTTATGTGAAAAAGCATCCACGAAGCCCTAGAATTTGTGCAAATGAATACTTGGAGTTTTTCATTAGCGAGGAGAAAAGACTGTACTATACGTATAAACGAACGCTTGAAACAGCGATTTTCACTTTGTATACACCGATTCTTATGCTTGCTTTCGTATTCATCGGCGTCTTTATGATGAACAACGAAGAATTGCTGATATTGGTGCCTTTAATAGTGGGGTTACTGTTGTGCAATTTTATTAAGCCCTCTGCGCTTAGGGCGAACTTAAAAGATGCCTTGTCCAGAATAGTGGAAATATCTCAAAATTGACATATTGTAGTTAATTCTAATAATACAAAGAGGTTGCCCCTTTTCACGGGGCAACCTTTTTTGTATGTGTTGACAAAACCGAGCAAAAGGAGTATGCTTATACATACAACGAGCTTGGTAAGATAGACAAAAGATCCGACGGATTTTTCCGTCGGATCTTTTATTCCTTTACAACTCTTACCGTATCTGTTCCGTAATAGCCGAATGCATACGCGGCATCGTCATCTATTCTCTCGCCGCACACAAGTATCGGCACGGCAGGCGGACAGGACATAGTAACGTCCGCAAGCACTCGTCCGATACTTTCGCGGATACTCACTTCCTCGCTTGCGCAAAGCAATGCCTTTCGCGCGCTCATAACGTATTCTGCCGCCCTTATTTTCGGCGAAAGCAGATCTATCGCCTCGCGGCGCGGTATTGAAAGCAAGGCATCCCTTAAGCGAGTAATATCCCCCTCGCTGTTTTCGGGAGTTAACATAAACACGATAAAATCGGGATCGTGAAATTCGCAGACGACGCCCTTATCAAAAAGAATTTTCGCAAGCTCGTCGCCCGTATATCCATATTTCCCTGCGTAAAGCGTGAGCTTTGTCGGTTCGTTTCCTACAAACGTGTATCCTGCCGCTTCGAGCTCGTTTTTCAGCGTAGCAAGCCGTGAAGCAAGCTCTGCAAGCCTGACTTTATAATCGCCCGAGAGATATTTGTTCATCGCATCAAGCGACTGCAATATCAGGTATGACGGACTAGTTGAGGCAAAGAGCGCCATCGCGCGCTTTGCGTTATGACAAAGCATCTCAGGCGCGTTTTTATTTATATGCAGATACGCCGCACCTGTCAGCGCAGGCAGGGTTTTATGTGCCGAATCACAGCACATATCCGCCCCAAGGTCGATAGGATGCAAGGACGTAGGCAAAAATTTAAGATACGCTCCGTGAGCGTTATCCACGAGCAAAAGCAGTCCATGCCTTTTGCACACCTGTGCTATCGACGCTATATCAAGCGTGTTTCCGAGATAATCGGGGCTTGTGATATATAGCGCACAGGGCTTTTCGCTTGTGCCCGAAAGATGATCTTCAAGCGTTTTTGCATCAAGCTTACAGGAAAGGTAGCTTTCGTTTTCACCGGAATAAAGCCAATCGACCTCAATATCAAGCAAGGCGATCGCGCTTACAAAGCTTTTATGCACGTTTCTGAGTGCAAGCACTCGCGGATTTTTCCTGTTTTCGCGCGCGCATAAAAGGGCAAGATAAAGCATAGCGCGCACGCACAGCGACGAGCCCTCGGTCGAATAAAAGGTATTTGCGCCGAAGATCAAGGAAGCGTTTTCCTCGCTTTCCTTTATTATCCCGCTTGCCTCAAAAAGGCTGTCGGCTGTATCGAATTCGGTAATATCGTAAGGCTCGAAGCCGAGCATACCTTTACCCTTGTGACCGGGCATATGAAGCCTTAATGCATCAGACTTTTTGTATCGTGAAACGAAATCACATATAGGCGTATTCATATCATCTACCGTTAAACGCGCGGTCGATAGCGACCATTATTGCGCATTCCATACGCTTTTTGAAAAGCTCACAGCCGTATTTGTAAACGCCTGTGACGCTTCCTGTCGAATGGTAGGCGTTAGCCGCGCAGCCGCCCGAGCAATAAAGCCTTGCCCAGCAATCTCGGCACTCGCTTCTCGCGTATACGTTGCAAGCGGCAAATTCGTCCTGTATAGCCGTATTGGTAACACCGTTATAAATATCGCCGAGCTTGAATTTTTCTTCTCCCACGAACTGATGGCAGGGGTAAAGATCTCCCCACGGAGTTACCGCCATATATTCGGTACCCGAGCCGCAGCCCGAAATACGCTTGTATATGCAGGGGCCGCCGGTTAAGTCTATCATATAATGATAGAATGTAAAGGGCTTGCCCTCGCGGTCGCGCTCAAGCATAAGTTCGGCAAGCTTTTCATACTGATCGAGAACAACAGGCAGATCCTCGTTTGTAAGCTCTGAAGGATCGCCCGGTGCGCACACAACCGGCTCCATACTCAGTTCTGTAAAGCCAAGCTCGAGCATCTTTTTGATATCCTCAAGGAAATCGGGGTTTGCGTGGGTAAAGGTTCCGCGCATATAGTAATTCTTGCCGCCGCGCGCCTCTACGAGCTTCTGGAACTTGGGAACGATGCGATCCCAGCTTCCGTTGCCCGCGTAGTCAACTCGGTATCGGTCGTGTATCTCACGGCGTCCGTCAAGGCTCAAAACGACGTTGCTCATTTCGCGGTTAGCAAAATCTATCACGTCATCGTCGATAAGAAGTCCGTTTGTCGTAAGCGTGAAGCGGAAATTCTTGCCTTTTTCCTTTTCGATGCTTCGAGCGTATTCAACGAGCTTTTTAACTACGTCAAAATTCATAAGCGGCTCGCCGCCGAAGAAATCGACCTCAAGATTGCGGCGCGTTCCGGAGTTTTCAACAAGAAAATCAAGCGCGCGCTTGCCTACCTCAAAGCTCATAACGGCACGCTCTCCGTGATATTTTCCCTGACTTGCGAAGCAGTATTCGCAGTTTAGGTTGCAGGTGTGCGCGATATGTAAGCAAAGAGCCTTGACAACACCCGATGTCTTTGCCTTGAGATGGCCTGCCATCGGTTCAAAGGTGTCAGGTGCGAAAAGCTTGCCGCTTTCCTTTAATGCAAGCACCTGGTCGTAGCATTCGTTTATATCCTTTTCGCTTATATCAGCGCGCTCCGCGTATTTTTCCTTCATAGCGGAAATAATATCATCGCGGGAATTTTATTCAAAGCGTTCTATTATATCGTAAGCGACCTCGTCCACGGCGTGGACCGAGCCCGAGCAGATATCAAGTACTATGTTGTAGCTCCCAAGCTTATACTGATGTACCATATATGCAAAAATCCTTCCGTTGCGTTTTTTACAGATAAAAATGCCGCCCATCAGGCGGCATTCTGTCGTTTATGATTACTTGCTTTCCTTGCTATCCTGTGCATTTTCGCACTGCTGGTTAGCGATACCGCAGCTGGTCTTGCAAGCCGACTGGCAGGAAGTCTGGCATTCGCCGCAACCGCCGTTCTTCGCGCTGTCGCAAAGATTACGAGTTTCAAGAGTCTTGATGTGTTCCATTCTGAACCTCCAAAAAGTTTATTATAGACATATTATAATACCTATCGGCAAAAAAGTCAATACAAATAAGCGAAATTTCTTTGATCGGAGCGAAATCGGGCATATATTTATTCGCTTACGCGCCGGCTTTTGGCTCGGGGTTATCCTCGGGAAGCCTTCTTAAGAAAGACAGCACGAGCGGCGCGGACACGAAAAAGGCAAGAACGTCGGCTATTGCCTGCGCCGACTGTACGCCGAAAAGTCCGAAAAGCTTTGTCAGTATCCAAAGGATGGGTATAAACAGTATACCGCTTCTGAGAAGCGATAAAAAGGTCGCCTTTTTGTTTTCTCCTATACTCTGGAAAAGCATATTCGAGCATATTGTGAGCGGATGGAAAAAAAGCGCCAGAAGCTGTAATTTCAGGCTGAGCGTGCCTATTTCGATGACCGTCGGATCGTCACGGAACAGCCCTATCAGATGATTTGAGAAAAACAGTCCCACAACAACAAACACGCCAAGCAACAGCTCTCCCACGCCGAAGGTGAAGAAAAATGCTTTTTTCACCCTTGAGTATATTCTTGCTCCGTAGTTAAACGATGCCACAGGCTGAAAGCCCTGGCCGATTCCAAGACCTACGGCGAAAATAAAGAAGGTGATCTTGTTTACGACCGACATCGCCGCAACGGCGGCATCTCCCGCAACCTCACCCGCGAGGTTGTTAAGCGTCATCGTGGCAATACTGCTCAGTCCCTGCCTGCAAAAGCTCGGAAAGCCTGTTGCCATGATCTCAAATATACCTTTTGGGTTTTCTTTGAGAAATTTCACGCTTAGCTTGCTGAGCGTTTTTCCACTGAAAAACATCGAGATCAGTATGAAAAAGCTTACCACCTGGGAAAGCGCGGTCGAAAGTCCCGCGCCCGCGATACCCATATCAAGCCCAAATATCAGTATCGGGTCGACTACCATATTGATAACGCCGCCAACGGTAAGTCCTATCATTGCAAAAAACGCTTTGCCCTCGTATCTTAAAATGTTATTCAGTGCAAAGCTGGTCATAGTAACAGGCGCGGCAATAAGTATATAAATCCCGTAATCTCTTGCATACGGAAGGATCGTATCCGTGCTGCCGAGCATCCGCATAAGCGGATTTATGAATATAAGCCCCAAAACGCCTATCAGCGTACCGACCAAAAGACACGCCGTGACGCTTAAGGAGGCAAAGACGCTTGCGCTGTGAGCATCCTTTTGTCCGAGCTTTCGTGCGATTATGCTTCCCGCACCGTGGCCAAACATAAAGCCAAACGCCTGTATGATCGCCATCAGTCCGAATACAACACCGACCGCACCGCTGGCACTATTGCCAAGCTCGCTTACGAAATACGTGTCCGCCATATTGTAAATATTCGTGACAAGCATACTGATGGTCGTGGGAATACCTAATGTGATCACAAGCTTTGGTATCGGCCACGCCGTCATTTTTTCATATTGATTTATTTCTGCTTTCTGTTTCATACGTCCTTCTCTTTTCGCGATCGAAGATTGCCGCTTAATATAATATCACAAATAGCAAAAAAAGTAAAGAGCGCGTTTTCACAGTTTACAAAACAAAATCCCGACTTAAGTCACACCAATTGGAACTCGGACAATAAATTCCCACTTATATTAGCTGAATTAGCGGTGATAATAATAGCAGAGTCGGGCGAAAGCGTCTGGCTCATAACAACAGATCAGCTTTGCCCGACGCGTATGCGCCCGATCCTTAATTGGATGTAACGGTAAGGCGGTCGATAATATAGATATTCCCAAAAAGGAGAAAAAACAATGGCAAGTAACAGAATTGTTGTTCCCGAGGCTAAGGAAGCTCTCGAACAGTTTAAGATGGAGGCCGCAAGTGAGGTTGGCGTAAATCTTAAGCAGGGCTACAACGGTGAGCTCACTTCACGTCAGGCCGGTTCCATCGGAGGCCAGATGGTCAAGAAGATGATCGAAAAGTACGAAAACGATATCAAGGCAAGCAAGTAAGTATAGTCTGATATAACCTATTACGGAGATGTCCGGGCGTTACCGCCGTGCAAATGCACGGCGGTATCTGCTTTTTATTTTAATTTTGCAAATTTTTAGCATATACACTTGACCTTTACTTCAATATGTTTTATAATAGGCATAGCAAACCAAATGCGCGAAAACGAAAGGGGTAACTTTTATGCTTAAAAAATTTGGTATTCAGGCATGGACAGTAAGAGATCTTATGCCCAAGGACGACGCGGCAACCACCGCTAACACCTTCAAGCAGCTTTCCGAATTCGGATACAGCGAGCTTCAGACAATCAGCCTCAACCTTCCCGCAGAGGAATACGCGGCTTTAGCAAAGGAATACGGCATTTCCATTGTCGGCACTCATCTTCCCTTTGACGATTTGGCAGCTGATCCCGAAAAGTGGATGGAGGTCCACAGCATTCTCGGTTCAAAGTGCATCGGTATCGGCGGTATGCCCGGACCTGCAAGAGAAAGCAAGGATGATCTTCTCAAGTTCTGCGAAAAGGCTAACGAATTCGGTGCAAAGATAAACAAGCACGGCTTTAAGTTTACTTATCACAACCACAGCTTTGAATTCAAGAAGATCGACGGAACTAACACAATGATGGATCTTCTCGTTGCAAATCTTGATCCCGTAACTACCTCCTTCTGCCTTGATACATACTGGGTACAGCACGGCGGCGGCGACGTAAGAGGCTGGATCGAAAAGCTTTCCGGCAGAATCGACATTCTCCACTTTAAGGATATGGAAATGGGACTTGACGGCGTTCAGAGATTTACATCCGTGGGTAATGGAAACCTCGATTTCAAGCTTATCGTTGAATCTGCTGAAAAGGCAGGCGTTAAGCACTTTATCGTTGAGCAGGACTCCAACTGGGTTGATGACGATCCTATGAAGGCTGCTAAAAACAGCGCTGAATACATCAAGGCTAACCTTATGTAATTTACAAAACGGCTTCTCTTTGAGGAGCCGTTTTTTGCGGGGAGCCCCCGCGGGCATTCTTCGGCGCATCTTCACCTAAAAACCAAGCTGCTCCCACGCCCATCCGCTCCGCTGCTTTTAATCAGCCGTGTTCCCCTTGACTTTC
>JAFQPF010000045.1 GCA_017411885.1 Clostridia bacterium | reverse complement strand
TCTCATACTGCCTTATTGAGGTATTCAGAAGGGTGTTTTTTTATATTAAAGCAAATCTGCCATTTCAAGAACGAGGCGTTCTGTCTTTTCCCAGCCAAGGCAGGGGTCTGTGATCGATTTGCCGTAGATGCATTCACCGATCTTCTGCGCGCCGTCCTCGATATAGCTTTCTATCATAAAGCCCTTGACGAGCTTTTTAACGTCGGCATCGTGTCTGCAGCTGTGGAGTACCTCTTTTGCTATACGTATCTGCTCAAGATATTTCTTGCCTGAGTTTGCATGGTTCGTGTCGACTATAAGTGCGGGATTGGCAAGTCCCGATGCGCTGTAGGTTTCCGCGAGGTGAACGAGATCCTCGTAATGGTAGTTAGGCATCGACTGACCGTGCTTGTTAACGTATCCGCGCAGGATGGCGTGAGCAAGCGGATTTCCGTCCGAGTGCACCTCCCAGCCGCGGTAAATGTAGGTGTGCTTGTGCTGTGCGGCGGTGATAGCGTTCATCATGACCGAAATATCACCCGAGGTCGGATTCTTCATTCCGACAGGAATGTCAAGTCCGCTTGATGTCAGGCGGTGCTGTTGGTTTTCAACCGAACGCGCACCTATCGCAACGTATGCGAGTATATCGCTTAAATAGCGGTAGTTTTCGGGGTAAAGCATTTCATCCGCGCAGGAAAAGCCTGTTTCCTTAAGCGCTCTGATGTGAAGCTCACGAATTGCAACGATTCCCTTATACATATCGGGCTTTTCGTTGGGGTTGGGCTGATGAAGCATACCCTTGTAGCCATCGCCTGTTGTTCTCGGCTTGTTAGTATAAATACGCGGGATAATATATATCTTATCAGCAACCTTTTCCTGGAGCTTGCGAAGACGGCTTATGTAGTCTATAACGCTGTCCTCGTTATCTGCCGAGCAGGGGCCGATTACAAGGATGAGCCTGTCATCCTTGCCTGTGAATATATCGCTTATCTCCTGTGCACGTGTTGAAACTATTTTTTCAAGCTCAGCATCAAGCGGATAAAGCTTTTTAACCTCCTGAGGAATAGGGAGCTTGCGTTCGAAATTCATTCCCATAATTAGATTACCTCTCTGTTTTGGCGAAATAAAAAATATACGATTATGATAGCATCTTTTTTTTATTGTGTCAAGTGAAACATGTCGAGCTTAATCTGCAAAAAATCATATTTTCTGTAAACACCGCTTTTTTCAGAGTTTTTTCTTGTATTCGGAAATAGTTCTGCCCATTTCCTCCTTAAAGGCATATCGGAAATACTTGACGTCCGAAAATCCGCACGCCTGCGATATTTCAAACTGGGAATAATATTTCGCCTTAAGCATAATTTCGGCTTCATGTATCCGTCTTTTTATCAGGTACTTTTTAGGACTCATACCCGTCTGCTTTTTGAATTTCTGACGAAGGTATGCCTCGCTCAGATATAGCTTTTTGGCCAGATCCTCTATTCTGAACCCTGAGTTTTTGAAGTTTTTTTCAATAATATCAATAGCCTTTGAAATATCACTGTCGATATTCGGACCGACCAATGCACCGTCAGACTGAAGCTCGGAAAGTATCTCGTAAAGTATTGCCGTTGTACGGTAACGGTAGCCGGTCGCTTTTGCCTGCCACAGCTCGTAAGCTTGTATGAACAGCTTTTTGTATTTCGAGTGGCTTGCGGGAGAAAACACGCGTATCTCTTTATCTATTCCGTTAAGCACGTTGAAGTGAAAAACTATGCGTTCATCAATGATTGACTGGTGATGGTGCTCGGCATTCTGCGGGATAAGGCAAATATCCCCCGTTTTTACGGGTATGCTTTTTCCCTTGTACTTGATAACGGCGTTTTTGCTGTTGGTTCTGAATGAGAGCGAGGTAAAGCTTTGCTTAAGAGCACCGGCGCTTTTGACGGGAACCCAGGCTTCTACAGCCTTTACACTTGGAGAGGCATATTTGTTTAGAGTAAATGTCATCAGGGAATTATAATCGGCGCGGAAAACGAGCTTTATATATTTATATTCGGAAACAAGGTTGAAGTCAAACTCGTGCCCCTTTATTATTAGCCGAAGATCGTTATTCGTGTATTCTCCCGGAAGAATCTCGAGCTTTAAGTATTTCTCCCCGTTATACTCCGTTACCGAAGGGGAGATGTCATTTGTGAAAACGAATCGAGTGTCGTCATAAAGCCTTTGTGCATCAAAATAAGTGTCGGTATCCGTTTTGCTTTTACATTTGCACTCTGCCGCATCGTTTTTTGATTTGAAGAAGGCGAGGTATTTTATATAAAGGCAGGATACTCTTGATATTGATTTTTCAAGGGGACCAAAAAGCTTGAGAACGAGATTGAAGTGTGTGTAATCGGGAGTAAGCCCGTTGGGTACGTTGGCGTTTATTCCCGTCAGATCGGTTACATATTCGATCTCACTCATATCGGCTCTTGCATGAGGATAGATTGCCTGATGCTCGAGTAAAATCACGTCTATAAGTTCAAAGCTCATGTTACCTGATTCCATATTAAACACCTCCTTAAACTATGATAACATAAACAGCATCGAAAATCAAGCATTTTATGTTGATTATGGGGTTGATTTGCATTGTTTTTAAGGTGTATCATATAGATATAGCCGGCTTTTGCCGGTATTGGATGAAAGGTTTGGTGAAAAATGAAAAAAACAACTTCACGCATTATATCGTTTTTGCTTGCATTGGTAATGAGCGTTTCTGCAATTCCGTTCACAGTTGTATGTGCACAAGAGCCCGCCATGGGAACGGAGGTTACAGATTACAAGTATTTCAGCGCAAGTGACATAGCTGAAAACGGAAATGTTTCCTATACGAGCGAAATTGATGTTGCACTGACAAAGCAAAATGGCGAGGATGTGCTTAATTTAAGCGTTCCTGCCGGTGAATACGGAAATAATGCTGCGAAAATGACAATCGCGGGACACAAATTTGACTTTAATCTTGTGTCCGATTACAAGTATATGAAGCTTGTGTACGAGGCAGACTACACAAAGACGCTGAGCCTTACACTTAATAAATATGCTTCGCCAAGCGTTTCCGGCGTTGAGTCGTGGTTCGGTTCAAGCGGTACGGGCCCCAAGACGGTTGCCGGTACTCAGGTGGTGTATATAACCGATCTTACACTTTTGAACGCGAAGATACCAAACGGTATGACCTCGGATTATACACAATTCAATATAGTTCTGAAGATTCTCGGAAGCGGCTCGAAAACAACTACTGCGACTTCCAATCTCAATATCAAATATCTCGCTTTTTTCAAGAGTGAGTCGGATGCCGAGGCGTTTATACCTCCGGTGCCCTCAACAGAGGGCAAAACCGCGCTTGTAAGCAGCTACAGCGTGGCAAACGATACGCTTTCTACTACCATAAATACAGATTTCTATACGTATATCGGTGCAGAGGATATATACAACAGCACGTTTATAAGCTTCACTGATGATATGGACGTCTCTCTTGTTGAATTAAATGGGGTAAAGTATGTAAAGTGCAGTATTCCTGCCGGCACGTATAACAATAATACGGTGAAAATGTCGCTTGATGCGACAAAGTTACCATACAACTTAGTATCGGAATATAATTTCATGAAATTCGCTTATTCTGCCGATTATGCAAAGACGATGAATATGGGCATAAACCCATACGCAACTCCGACGGTGTCTTCGGTAGAGACCTGGCTTTCGGGCGGAGGCTCGAATCCTAAAACGACCGCTGACGGAGTATTGAGCGAGCATATCCTCGATCTAAACTATCTTCAGCACAATACAGACGGTCTTGATGCTGATTACACAAAATATACGCTCATATTCAAGCTTTTGGGAAGCGGCTCAAAGACAACGACCGAAACCTCAAATCTTTATATTAAATATCTTGCGTTTTTAGGCTCGCAGGTAGATGCTGAGGCATTTGATCCCGAAAAGCTTCCGGAAATCGATCTTTCCGATTACGATACTGACGCACTTGTAGAAACGGCGGCAGAGGAAGGTGCTGAGTATATAGATATCAATGTACTTACTGTTGTCGGAACAGAGCTCGTGCTCCCCGAGATATTTGTCAACAAGCTTGTAAAGAAGCTTCCAAAGGCTTCTGTAAACGTTGTTTGTGACGGCTCAAAAATAACCTTGTCTCCCGAAATGATTTCCGAGATTTCTGAGCTTGGCGCTGATGTTACTCTTAAAATTAAGCTTTATGATGATACGGTAAGCGTAAGCATGACCGATGGAGCCGACGAGCTTGAGCCTGAGTCAAGTGTGCGCGTTCTTGTAAGCAACGATTCTGGTGACAGCGCGGCTGTAGCAACACTTGACGGTACTGCAGTGCCTTTCTCCGGTATAGTTGCCGGGTTACCTGCGATAAATACGACGCTTCCTGCGAAGGTGGGTTATCTTGCAAATCAATATACGGTATTTGATGACACCCTCGGTCATTGGGGAAGTCACTATATCAGATATGCTACGTCTCACGGACTGTTCAACGGCGTAAGTGATATTGAGTTTGCCCCGAACGGAACTATGACGCGTGCGATGGCTCTTACCGTTCTTATGCGTCTTTCGGGTGAGGATGTTTCGGGACGTTACCTTAATAACTACACCGACGTTTCCTCTGACGCGTGGTATTGTGACGGTATTGAATGGGCTTACAGAAATGCTGTCACCGATACGTCGGCTGAAACAGTACGTCCCGATGAGCCTGTTACACGAGAGGAGCTTGCCGGATTTATCTACAGCCTCGCAGACAATATGGGCTGTGATCTTACTGTTACTGCAGGTATTGATTTCACAGACTATGACGATATCGACAGCAATTACAAAGACGCGGTTGATTATTGTGCGGCAAACGGAATTATCAGCGGTTACACCGACGGCACGTTCAAGCCGTGGAATAAGGCGACACGCGCCGAAGTGTCGGCGATGATACAGAGATTTGTTAATTCTACTCTTAAGGTAAACGAGCTTGACGTTATCGATTTCAGAAACGTAGATTTTGATGAAGAGGATATCGCGCTCACCTTCCTTGCGATAAGCGACGTGCATATTACCTCAAAGAACTCCGGAAACCGCCCTGTGACCAATTATGAAAAGACGGTTGATATGGCGTACGAGCTTGCCAATGACAACAAAATTGACCTTGTATTTTTGGCGGGCGACCTTGTTCAGAATGTTTGCTACGATACAAGCACTGTTGCAGAGTTTGAGGCATTTAAGTTCCAGACCGATACCTTTCTTGATAAGGATACGGCACTTGTTTACTGCACGGGTAACCACGACAGAACCGAAGAAGAAAGCTTTGAAGAATATATCTACGGTATAATGAGCGCGACAGAGGCTGACAGAGAAAGATATTTCAAGTATGACGTCGTTGAGGATTGTCAATATGAGCTTGGTAACCGTCACGCGATTGCAAACGGATACCACTTTCTCAGCGTAGGATATCTCCAGGATATTGAAGCTTACTGTAAGCCGCTGCTTGATAAAATCACAGCTGAAGAGCCTGAAAAGCCTGTTTTTGTTCAGTATCATATCCATGCTCCTGCAACGATTTACGGTACCTCGGCTCAGGCAAACGATATAACCGAGTTTTTCTCGGATTATCCGCAGGTGGTATTTTTCAGCGGACATACTCATCAGGCTCTCGAAAACCCGAGATCCATCTGGCAGGGAAGCTTTACAGCTGTTGAAACTGCGGCGTCGAAGTATCTCGACGATGACGCACTTATTAAATACAGCATAGGAGTTCCCGTTAATGCTCTTAAGGGAGAAAACTACGGACGTGAAGCAAATCTCGTTGAGGTGGACGCAAACGGCAATATGCGCTTCACAATGTTCAATGCGTATACAAAAGACATAATCGCAAGGCATACACTCGCAGCTCCGAATGAGTCAAATACACATCTTATTAAATATTCGGATGCACGTGCAAAATATTCTATGCCTCCCGTATTCCCGACAGGCTCGCGCCTGACTCTTGAAAAAATTGAAGGTACAAGCGATATAGCCGTAAGGTTTGACCAGGCTGTACACGATGATATCGTGTGGTATTATAAAATGACCTTCAGCGCCGAAGACGAAGTTGACAAGAGCTATTACTTCTCAAGTGGTTATTACGAGGAAACCGGTGTTGCCGATGTTATCAATACCACCTTGTATCATTCGGATGTCATAAAGAACACAAAGCGCGGTCACACACTTACAGAGGGAGTCAGATATACCGTGACGCTTACTCCGTATGACGCATGGGATCACGCAGGTGAGCCTGTTGAGTCTGAGTACACGGCTTAAGTGAAAAGGACGGTGAAAATATGATGAGAATGATTATAAAAGGATTTTTCCTTGCAGCTCTGATGACGCTTCTTTGCATCAATGCGTATGCGGCGACCGATACTGACGGTTATACGCTTATATCTACACCCGGGGAGTTCATAGCGATATCGGATGAACTTGACGGTGAATACAGACTTGCAAACGATATTGATTTTACAGATTTCGATTTTGAAATGATCGTTGGCGCTGATACTCCTTTTACGGGAGTTTTGGACGGAGCCGGATATTCACTGAAAAATATCACGATCACAGCTTCCAACGATGAAGATCTGTACGTGGCTGTCTTTGTTACAAACAATGGAGTAATATCAAATGTAGTTTTCGACGGGGTAAGCATTAGCGCGGGCTCGAATAAGAGCGTATATGCAGCGGTTGTCGCGGCAGGTAATTCAGGTGTTATCACAGATGTTACAGTGCAGAATTCGAGTGTGACAGCACGTACGGGTTATTATGCTGTCCGTGCGGCGGCAATAAGCGCGTATAACTACCGTCTCGGAAGCATTGACAGTTGCGTAAGCTCGGCGAACGTAAAGGCAGTCTCAAGAAATCTCTATAGCTCTGCTGCGGGTATTGCGGCGGTAAATCTTGGCAAGATAAATAGATGTATAAACAGCGGAAGCATTATATCAAATGCCGCCATAGAATACGTACACGCCGACGGTATCTCTGCTGAGGGAAACGGAAGCGTTGAGAATTGCGAAAGCACCGGAGAAATATACACCGGAGTGGAGGATATATTGCTTGGTGACGTAGACGGAGATGGCAGCATCACACCTACCGACGGAGTTGTTCTTTCGCGTTATCTTGCGAATTGGACCGGGTATGAGAACTCGATAGTTGAGTCTGCGGCAGATGTTGACGAAAACACAAGTATTGATCCTACTGACGGGGTTGTGCTCTCTCGTCACTTAGCAAAATGGACAGGATACGAAATCCTGCCGTTTGTCGGGTGAAAAACAGATCTGCCGAGCAGGGGCCGATTACAAGGATAAGCCTGTCATCCTTGCCTGTGAAAATATCGCTTATCTCCTGTGCACGTGTTGATACTATTTTTTCAAGCTCGGCGTCAAGCGGATAAAGCTTTTTGACCTCCTGAGGGATAGGGAGCTTGCGTTCGAAATTCATTCCCATAATTAGATTACCTCTCTGTTTTGGCGAAATAAAAAATATACGATTATGATAGCATTTTTTCGTCTCGTCAAGTAAAACAGACAAAGCTTGGGTTACAAAAGCTTAAATTTTCGGTAAACACATTTTTTTCAGATATTTTTGTTGTATTCTGAAATAGTTTTGCTGATTTTACTTATAGAGAAAATACACGACGGCCTTTAACACCCGATGCGATGCTCTTTAATATATTTGCCGACGTATAATGTGAACATCGCTTAAATTTATGTTATCCTGCTTTTTGTGTTTCTCTATGGCTTTTGGAAAACTCGGTTGATTTTCACAAAAATTTATGTTATTATATTCTCAGGCACACTGTGATTTGACAAAACAGTTTTAATTGCGGGAGAAGATAACAATGTACCAATATTCGTATACGGGAATAAATGCGACTCATAAACCGGGGGAATTTGTAGGCGCAGATAACCCAAACTTAGAGAAGTGGCGCGTGATACAGCATTGTACAGATTTTCTGTACGGAAAAAGTATGGAAGAGCTTTACGAGGGCAAAGCAGGGCAGGTACTGATAGTTCCTCCCGGAAATGATCTTTTTCACGGTCCTAAAAAGGGCGCAAAAACAGGCTTTGTTGATGATTGTATAATATTTTATTCGAGTGAAAACGAAGAAACTCTGAAGCAACTGAATCTGCCTGTATGCGAGGCGATCGACGTGCAGGACAAATTTTTACTCAGAAGATTTATCACTAAAGTGTCTGAGGAAAGAATGCTCAAACAGCCCGGATATATTATTCGCATTTCATCTCTGATAGGTGAGATGCTTGTGGAAATAGCCCGCGAATATGAAAAGCAACAGTGCATCAGCTCTCCGCAGATGCTCACGATCGAAAAGGTCAGAAAGGAAATGCTGCTTTCCTATTCAAAGCCGTGGACAGTCGAGCTGCTTGCCGA
>JAFQPF010000044.1 GCA_017411885.1 Clostridia bacterium | reverse complement strand
TCAGTGGGCGGCTATGATGACAGGCGATGAGGCGTATGCCGGTTCGGCTTCGTTCTTCCAACTGAAGGAGACCATCACTCGCCTGACAGGCTTTGAATATGTTATCCCTACTCATCAAGGGCGTGCGGATTTTATCTATTTTGAGCCGATCGATTTCCCTATCTTCAATTTCGCGGATATATGCGTAACGGTAGGCGCGGCTTTACTTATATTGCAGGTCATATTTTTTGACAAAAAAGAAGGAGATTTGCAGGGAAAGGCATAAGGTCTTCCCTGCATTTTACTGACTATGGACGATATGCTTATACTCACGGCGACCGACGCTGATGCCGGTGAGCGGATCGATCTTTTCATATCGCAAAAGGCCGATATGTCACGCTCCGCCACACAGAAGCTTCTTGAAGACGGTGCCGTATGCATCGACGGCAAGCCTGTACGCAAAAACTATAAGCTGAGAGCAAACGACACGGTCAGCATTACTCTGCCCGAGCCCGAATTGCTCGATATCAAGGCAGAGGATATTCCGCTTGATATAGTGTACGAGGATAAATACCTGTTGGTCGTAAACAAGCCCAAGGGTATGGTAGTTCACCCGGCTCCGGGAAATCCTGACGGCACGCTTGTAAACGCGCTTATGTTCCATTGCAAGGATTCGCTTTCCTCGATAAACGGAGTTATCCGTCCGGGCATCGTGCACAGAATAGACAAGGATACAAGCGGACTTCTCATCGTTGCAAAATGCAACGAGGCGCATCTCGCTCTCGCCGAGCAGATAAAGGAGCATTCCTTCACGCGTATATACAACGCGATCGTTGCGGGAAATTTCAAAGAGGATAACGGCACGGTCGATGCTCCTATAGGGCGTCATCCCGTAGACCGCAAGAAAATGGCGGTAATACGAACAGACTCGCAGAGCGCACGCGAAGCACGCACTCATTATACGGTAAAGGAACGCTTCGGTGCGTATACTCTGCTTGAATTAAAGCTTGAAACGGGAAGAACGCATCAGATACGCGTTCATATGTCAAGCATCGGGCACCCGGTCATCGGAGATCCGGTATACAAGCCAAACAGCGACAAATTTGAAAAGCAGAATTCTTCTCTTTTGTGCGGTCAATGTCTGCACGCACGGGTTATCGGATTTACTCACCCGATAACGGGAGAAGAGCTGTATTTTGACAGCGGTCTGCCCGATTATTTTGAAGCTGTACTGACAAAATTAAGAAACGCATATTGATCAAATCCTGTGAGAACTCTATGGAGGCTTTATGAAATTTGATAATAAGCTTATCGTGAGCGATATCGATGGAACGTTTATAGACGAAAACAAATTGATCGCCGAGCGCAACATTGACGCTGTCAATTATTTCAAGGAAAACGGCGGTCTGTTCACCTTTGCCACGGGAAGATGCGACAAGGTAATAACGCCCGATCTGATGAAGCTTGCGAATGCACCGATCATTTGCTGCAACGGCGCGTACATCTACGACTGTGAAACGCAAAGGCGTATCAACGAGATCTGTATCGCTCCCGGCCCTGCGATCACAATGGTAAACACCCTTCTTGAAAGCTTTCCCGGAATATGTGTTACCATTACCGCTGACAGAAAGTATTATTTACTTGGAAACGTAAATGAAAAATTCAAGGAAGATATGCTTATTGAAAACGAAGAGGTCATAAGCATTCCGATCGAAGAAATACCGACCAATCAATGGTATTCCATCATATTAAGCGGAGATCCGGCAACACTTGATCTTGCGGCTAAATACTTAAGTGTTGCAGGCGAAAACTCATATTTCATCACCCGTTCGTGGGAAACTATGCTTGAAATATACAACATACGCGCAAGCAAGGGCGCAGCCGCCCTTGAGCTTAAGCATATGTGTGAAACGCGCGCTCAGAATACCCCCTTCACGCTTTACTCGATAGGCGATTTTGAAAATGATGCCGACCTTTTGAAGATATCCGATCTTTCGGCGTGTCCTTCAAACGCTACGGGATCAATACAAGACATTGCAGACATTACCGTATGCTCAAACAACGACGGTGCGATAGCAGGTCTTATAGAATACATAGACGCAAACGTATAAAAATATCCGAGTCACAAGTGACTCGGATATTTTTATACCTGTTTTTTGATCTCCCGCCTGTCGCGCATTATGCAATAGACAAGCACGTTGACAATTACGATTATTCCGCCGATAAACGACCACACACCGGGTATCTCGCCATAAATAAGAGCCACCCACACCGGATTGAGCAGGGGCTCAAAAACGGTGACGACCGTGCTTACGAGAGGCGGACAATAAGGCCCTGCAATAGCGACGAGCAGATACGGAATACCAAGCTGAACGACACCCAATATCAAGAACAGTCCTGCGGTCTGAAGATCAAAGGTATTTTCGGTGAACAGTGCAAACGGAATACCTATAAGCGCGGTCAGAAGCTGACCCTGAAACACTCCGTTAATGCTTGTTGTCTGATCCGCTTCGCCGACTACTATAAAAATTCCCGCAAAGCCGACAGCAGAAAAAAGCGCAACTATATCTCCAACAAGTCTTCCCTCTCCCATACTGTCACGGAAAAACATCGCGACGCCTAAAATCGTGATAACAACACAGACGATGTCGCTAAACTTTGGTCTCTGACGCTTGAAGATCACCTGATACAACAGCACGAAGACCGGTGCCGAATACTGTATAATAATAGCGTTTGCCGAGCTTGTAAGCTTGTTTGCACCCACAAAGCAAAAAAAGGTAAGCGCACAGACTGCCGCATTTAGTATCGTCTGCCTTGTAAACAAAAATTTTGTTTTTGATATAAGCATATATACAAGCACGGTCATCGCCGCGATAAAGCTCCTGATTCCCGCAATAACAATAGGGTTACAGTCTATGTATTTGAAAAGCACGCCCGCAATACTCCACATAACCGAAACGAGCATCATAACAAGCGTCGCACTTCTTGTACTCATACCCTTTTTTACCTGTTGCACTATAGCACCTCGCAATGTTTTTTATCCACCCGGTAATTATAGCAAAAAAGCCGTGTATTGTCAACAAGCAACAAGATACAATTTAAGCCTTCCAAATGTAAACAAATTAGCAAAGTTGATAAAAAAGACTTGAATATACTCTTGTTTTGTGATAAACTGTAATGGGTGGGAATATACTCACTCTATATTATATTTTGAAAGGACAAT
>JAFQPF010000043.1 GCA_017411885.1 Clostridia bacterium | reverse complement strand
CCCATACCCCGACAATTCATCATATTTGGTAGGGGTTGGTGCCTTCTCCGCCCGTTCAAACAATTTCTACCGATGAACGTATCCGCCGTAAGGCGGTGCTGGGTGAACAACCACAGACCAAATCACCGCAAACAAACGTATCCGACCGAATGGTCGGTTCTTATCTTGAAATTTAGTAGCCCTAAGGGAAGGGGATATCCAAGGGGAAACCGCACAAGGTTTCCTCTTGGACGCGCCTTTGGTTACTTTCATCGCGCGATGAAAGTAACTCCCCCGGAAGGGTAACAAACGCCTACCCGAAACAAAAACAAGCACCGCCAACACCACTTTCCCATCGCAGAATCCGCAACAATCCCCCATATTTTCAAAAAAATCGGCACAAAATCTCCAAAACCCCCCACAAAGCGCGTTTTCCGCGCTTTTTTTACACCCTTTTTTCGACATACTCACGCCACCGCTTAGTATACAATATCTACACCCCCACAGAAAAGGATGTGTAAATATTGGCAGACAAAAATATAAGCGTTTTACTATCGGGCTTGTCCGAAAAAATTACAAACGGCATTTTATCGGTTACAAAAAAAGGCAAGCTTTTGCGCCCTGAACTCACTCGCTCACAAAAGCCCACTCTTGAAGCGGTAAATACCGCAATAAAATACTTACTTAAAAAAGCGGCTATCATACTCTTGTCCTACCTGTTTGGCTCATCAAGCGCGCTTTTTACTACCTATCCGTTCGGACTTGCTTTTCTTTGCGCAAGCTCGGAAAATATCATTTATATATATATCGGTCTGATCCTTGCCGCCTTGTCTATCCGCTCGGAGTCTATGGCGTTTTTCCTCATATACTCCGCAATTATTATTATGCGCTGCGGCTTTTCCAAATGGATAACTAAGGATGACGGGGAGCAAAAGCTGTTCTGCGAGCCCTTGTCGCTCAGGCTTATCACCCTTATCCTTTCTTCTACCTCTGTAAGCCTTGCAAGGCTCATTTCCGACGGATTTTTATATTACGATCTTTTCGCGCTTTTTGCCTGCCTTGCTTTCTCGCTCGTTCTCTTTTTTGCATATTATTATCAGTTAAAAATCGAAAACGTGTCGGCGCATCTTTACAGGCTTTGCACCGCGGTGCTTATTTTCAGCATAGTATATTCCTTAAAAAGCTATTATATTTTGGGCTTTTCAGCTGCAAAGCTTGCCGCGCTTCTTATAACGCTTTACGCCACAAAAAAGCTCGGCGTGCTTTACGGCACACTTATCGGTCTTTTCGCCGGATTCGGATACGACCTTGCCTTTGCGCCTATTCCTGCTATCACAGGACTTGTTTTCGGCACGGTTGAGGCTTATTCGCTTTTCGTTTCGATGATCTGCTCTCTTATAAGCGGACTTTTGCTCGGAATTATGACCGACGGACTTGCCTCATTCACCTCTCTTTTGCCCGAGCTTGCCTTAACCGGCGCCGCCTTTCTTCCGCTTTGCTATTACGAGCTTTTGCCCGACATCGCAATCTTTACAGACAAGGCAGGCACGCTTAGCCAAAGCGAGCAAAGTGCGATAATTAACAGAGAAAGACTAAAGGAAAACACCCGTACCTTTGAGGCGATCTCAAGCTCGCTTGACAGCCTTTCGGTCACTATAGCGGCACTTTCCGACAGGTTAAAGCGCCCCGACGTGTTAAGCATAAGAAGCCTTTGCGAGGGGGTATTTCGCAAGCACTGCGAAAAATGCTCGCTTGCCGGCGTATGCTACGGCAGGGATTACAGCCTGACCTGCGACACCTTCGGGAAATTTACAGAGGCGCTTGACAAAAAAGGAAGAGTGGATATCACCGATCTACCCGGGCATACCGAAAACAGGTGCTTTAATTCGCTCAAGATCATATCAGAACTGAATCTCGCGTATTCAAGCGAGCTTGAAAGGCTTATAAAAGCCGACAAATGCGAGATCTTCGCTATAGATTACAAGGCTCTGTCCTCGCTTTTGCTCGACGCATCACGGGCGAAGGACTCCGAATACGAGTTCGATCCCGATTGCGCCAAAAGGATCGCAAGTGCGCTTAAGTATATGGACGTGCAGGCAGAAGGTGTTTTCGTTTACGGAAAGAGACGATTGCATTTAGATATTACCGGGATGCGCCTTTCACACATAAAATACGACACACCAAAACTGAGAACGGCACTTGAAAACGTTTGCGGCAGACGCTTAAGCCTACCCGAATTTGAAATTGACGGAGACCGTGTGTCGCTTTGCGCCCATAGCGAGCGCGCGTTTGATATAACGCTTGCACGCGCAAGTGAAAAAATGGAATCAAGCGATATCTGCGGCGACAGCTCGCTTTCGTTTGAAAACTCGGACGACTGTTATTATTTCCTCATCTCGGACGGTATGGGAAGCGGAAAGGAGGCGGCGGTGACCTCACGATTGTGCGTGACATTTTTAAGCAAGCTTCTTTCTGCAGGCTGTCCTATGTCGGTCGTGCTTGAGCTGTTGAACGGCTTTTTGAGAAGTCGCGGCGGTGAATGCTTCGCAAGCATAGACCTTGCAGAGCTTGATCTGCTTTCGGGCAAGGGTTGCTTTATAAAAAGCGGTGCCGCGCCATCGTATATTTTAAGAGATAACAACCTTTACAAGCTCCAATCCAAAACTCTGCCCATCGGCATACTCAAGGATACCGATGCCGAGGTGATAAATTTTGAACTTAAGGAAAACGACATAATCGTAATGTTCAGCGACGGCGTAGCCTCTTGCCTTGAGGACAGCGTATGGCTGACCGGGCTTTTGTGCTTCGAGCTTGAAGAGGATCTTGACAAGATGGCGAAAAAGATACTCGAATATGCAAAGAAAGAGGTCGCAAAGGCTGATGATATGACCGTTGCGCTGATGCGTGTCACAAAGCGCACAGACAATTACAATTAAAAACTGTTCGCGAAAGCGGAGCAAAAGAGCCTTTCCGTATATTATTACGGCGGGCTCTTGCTTTTTGAAGCGAAAATTTTTTGGCGAGCTTCGCCCGGCAAAATAAAAAATACTTATTTATACATTTTCAGAAAATGTTTCAAAAAACTCTTGATTTTTTCTATGAAACGTAGTAAAATTACTGTGTATCATTATTTGTTCAATATACATCAACAGGAGGATAACACATATTATGAACAAGAACAACACAAGACGCGCATTGTTTTTGTCGGCAGTTTCGATGTTTCTTTGCATCGTAATGCTCGCAGGCTCTACATATGCATGGTTTACCGACACAGTTGAAGTCAAGACCAGCCGTATAGAAGCAGGCGTGCTCGACGTTGAACTCGAATACACCAACGATGCAGAGGGCGGCACATGGGTTAACGTTGAAGATATCGACCCCAGCCTTACATACGCGCCCTTCTTCCTTGATGCTGACGGCAACAAGATCCTTTGGGAACCCGGTGTGGTATCTTACGCAAACTTCAAGGTTGTCAATGCAGGAAACCGTGCACTTCAGTACGATTTCTCAGCAATCGCTTCTGCTTTCAATAAGGTAAGCACGACCGGCGACAATCTTACACAGGTTATTAAGGTTGGTGTGCTTGAGCACACAACAGCTCCCACACTTTACGCACGTGAAGCTCTTCTTGACCTTGTAAAGACTTCCACTATCAGCTGGACAGACTTCTCTCTCGATTCCCTCAGAGACGTTCTTCTCGAAGGCGGAGACGAGGATTATTTCACTCTCGTTCTCTATTGGGAACCCACAGCAGACGACAACAGATGGAATCTCCAGAACGGCAAAACATCTGATGACAGCGAGCCTCTCTTCATCGACGTTGATATCAAGCTCGTAGCAACTCAGGTTGAACACGAAAAGGACAGCATCGATAATAAGTACGATGAGGGCGCTGAGCTTCCGATCGTCGTTAAGGACGCAGCTTCTGTTGTTAACGCACTCAACACTGTTGCTCCCGGCGGATCGATCTCTCTCGCTCCCGGCGTTGACTACGGTGTAATCGAGCTTGCAGGCGATCTTGAGGGCGTAACCATCAACGTAGATCCCACAGCAGACGTTGAATTCAACATTGCTTCTACCGCAGTGCTTGAGGATGTAACCATCTCCGGCTTTGACGTTACTTATGAAAAGACATCCGGCGCATACGTTGACGGCGGTCTTGTAAATATCGACGCAGGCGCATCTGTTAAGAACCTCGTTATCGAAAACGCTACCTTCGAAGGCAGCGGCGGACGCTCTGCCGCAGTAGGCGTAAGCGAGCCCAGCGCTGAGATCACTCTCAGAAACTGCACGATCTCCGGTCCTAAGTACGTTGTATACGCAAGCGCTCCCTTTGCAAAGCTTTCTCTTGAAGGCTGTACTATCTCAGACATCAGCTCCTGGGCAGTACTTGCAAACGCAGGCGACGCAGTTGGCGCACAGCTTACAATTTCCGGTAACACATTTGATAACTGCACAGGCGGTATCGCTAAGTTCCTCGGATCGGCTCTCACAACAGGCGCTAAGGTTACTGTAACAAACAATATCCTTACAAACTGCGAAGGCCACGACGGTTCTGACGCTAAGTGGTTCGCTATCCCCGGCACAGCTGAGGAAATCACCGTTTCGGGCAACACCCTTGACGGCGCGACTTGGACTCCCGGCGCAAGCGAAGGTCTTGGCAAATAAGCAGATTTAATTATCAGATATAAAGCATCCCCGAGTCGGTTAAGACTCGGGGATGCTTTTGTTATAATTTGCAGCCTGTATCCATGCGCCGGGCTTATTAAGCCCAAATTATATCTGTACGCAGACGGAGATACGCCGCATATCCGCTT
>JAFQPF010000042.1 GCA_017411885.1 Clostridia bacterium | reverse complement strand
TGCAGACAAAATACTTCTTTTCGCAACAAAGACCTGCCCCAACTGCAAGGTAGCAAAGAGCTATCTTGACAAGGCAGGAGTTCCCTACACGACAGTTTACGCAGACGAGGACACGGCAACCACAGAAAAGTATGAGGTTCGCCAGGCTCCCACTCTCGTGCTCGTTCAGGGCGACAATGCCGAAAAGATCGTAAATCTTTCCAACATCAAGAAATTCACTGAGGAATACGCAAAGTAATAAATTAAAAGCGGGACTTAAACCGTCCCGCTTTTGTTTACTTAAGAAAGGCAAAAGCTATGCATGATATAGTTATAGTCGGCGCAGGACCGGCAGGACTTACCGCCGCGATATACGCGCTCAGATTCAACAAAAGCGTTCTCGTTATAGAAAAAAGCACCTTCGGCGGACAGATAACCTATTCACCAAAGGTTGAAAATTATCCCGGCTTCAAGGAAATGAGCGGCAACGAGTTTGCCGACCTGCTCGTGGACCAGGTGATATCGCTGGGCGGCGAGATAGAGCTTGATACGGTAGTATCGGTCACACCGGGCAAGGTCGAATGTGAATCCGGTAATATTTATGAAGCAAAGGCGGTAATCATCGCCGCAGGCTCAAAGCACAGACAGCTCGGTCTTGATAACGAAAACGAGCTTGTTGGAAACGGTGTTTCCTATTGTGCGGTATGCGACGGCGCGTTCTGCAAGGGACAGGACGTTGCGATAATCGGAGGCGGCAACACCGCGCTCCAGGAGGCTGTGCTTCTTTCCGATATATGCAAGAGCGTGACCGTGGTTCAGAATCTCCCGACTCTCACAGGAGAAAAGAAGCTTGCGGACCAGCTTTACGCCAAGGACAACGTAAATATCATCTGCTCGTCTGTTGCAACCGAGCTTATGGGTAAAGACAAGCTGACCGGGCTTAAGATAAAGAATACAGATGACAACAGCGAGCGTGTGCTTGACGTTGAAACGGTATTCGTAGCTATCGGTCAGGTGCCCGAAAACAAGCCGTTTGAAAGCGTTTGCACGCTTGACAAATACGGTTACATAACAGCCGACGAAGCCTGCCTTACCGGAACAAACGGTATATTCGTTGCAGGCGATTGCCGCACAAAGGCTGTACGTCAGATAACCACTGCAACAGGTGACGGCGCGGTCGCCGCGGTCGCTGCCTGCAGATACGTTGATTCGCTTTAAGACAAAACAACAGCACCTCGGATGAGGTGCTGTTGGCGGTTTTACTTTTCAATACAGTCAAGCTTTTCAAGCTCGGCAATAAAGGTGTCGACTCCGTGCTCTGCGGTAGCCTTGTCTACGTTATAGGCTTCAAGCAGGCTTGCAACAAGCTCATCGCGCGAGATTCCCACTTCAAGCTTTTCCCAAAGGAAGCTTCCCGTTTCATTAAGCTTCATCATACCGTTGAAGCGCTCGCTCATATCGCCTACGGCGACAACTACGTTATTCCCCGCAACCTCGCGGCGCACGAATCCGTTTTTTATCTTCATTTCTGTATCCCCCTGTTATTTTCAATTCAAATCCTCTTATAATATAACACATTTTTTTGTTTAAGTCAAGCAAAAATATATTTACCCAAAAAGGCATCATATGAAAATACTTTACGATGACAAATATATAACCGTATGCATAAAGCCGCCCGAGCTTCTTTCGGAAAGAAGCGACACGGGTAAGGATATAATAAACACGCTCGAAGCGCACTTTGAATCCGCAGGAAATAATTGCGAGATATATCCGCTTCACAGACTCGACCTCGGTGTCGGGGGCGTGATGGTCTTTGCCAAAAGCCGTGACGCGGCGGCAAAAATGTCTGCACTCGTATCAGGTGGCGGACTTATTAAAGAGTATCTGGCTATAGTAAACGGCAAACCCGAAAAGGATGCGGACACCTTGTGCGATCTTCTGTTCAAGGATTCAAAGCGAAACAAATCCTTCGTGGTAGACCGCAGGCGCGCAGGCGTGCGCGAGGCAAAGCTTGCGTATACTCTGCTTGAAAGCAATATCCTTGACGGCGATACGCTTTCGCTTGTGAAGATAAGGCTTTATACAGGTCGCTCGCATCAGATACGCGTGCAGTTTTCTTCAAGAAAAATGCCGCTTTACGGCGACCGCAAATACGGTGCGCCGAAGGGCAAGGATATCGCGCTTTGGTCATATAAGCTCACCTTTACACACCCATTCACGGGCAAGGAGATAAAAGTATCCGCTCTGCCCGCTGGCGGTATATGGGATGAATTTGATTTGACCGATAAACAATCATAAAACAGAAAGAACAGCGAACGGAATTTCCCGTTCGCTGTTTCTTATTTGCCTTTTATCCTATCGTTTCAACGTTACCGTAAAGTGCGACGATCTTTTCATCAAGCACGTCCTTGCAGTTGAGTATCGCCCAGGGCTTTCCTGCTTCATCTACCTTGTAGTCTACAAAATATCCGAGCTTTTCAAAATCGCGGATCTTGATAAAGGTACGGTCGCCGATGATACGTCCGGTCATATCGATCTTCTCTTCCCCGCGCACAACATACGCCTTGCCGTTGACCGCATCCCAGTCCACCGTTTCGCCGAAGCGTTCGCATATACGACGCATAGGAAGATACATACTGCCGTCTATATTATGGAAATCGTAAAGTCCGAGAGCGTATTCGTTTTCGCTTTCATCCATATAAAGCGTGCCGTAAACAGGCGCGGTACCGTCGGTGCCGTTCCAGGTTATACGCATTTCTTCAATAGTCGAATATTCAGCATAGGTTGCTGCCGCATAAGCGTTCATAACAAGCTCACTTACACCGACAACGTTTTTGCCCGAAAGATCTGTAAGTGCGATGCTTTCAGCGGGAGTAATGTCGCTTACCGACTCGACTGTCGCAAGTATTATATCCTGCATAATAAGATCAAGCTTTTCGCTTGTTACGTAGCCGCCGTCCTTTATATCAAGCGTTGAAACGAATTTTGTTCCCTTAAGGATCCTTTTTGCTTCCTCAAGCTGCTCGGGTGTAAAGAGGTCTACAGGCTCTGCTCCAAGCGCCGCGGAAGCGGCATCCGCCTCTATGACCGCATCTTCAAAAGCTACGAGCATCTGATCAATAAACGCGGCAAGCTCATCTTTGCCTTCTTTTTTTGCAAGCTCAGCTATATCCTCATAAAGCTTGGTC
>JAFQPF010000041.1 GCA_017411885.1 Clostridia bacterium | reverse complement strand
TGCCGAACTTCTTTGCGAATTCATAGTCACGCTCATCGTGCGCGGGAACAGCCATAATAGCACCTGTTCCGTATCCGAGCATAACGTAGTCGGAAATGTATATCGGTATCTCCTTGCCGTTTGCAGGGTTTACCGCCTTAAGTCCCTCTATGCAGACGCCGGTCTTATCCTTGACAAGCTGAGTACGTTCAAATTCGGTCTTCTTGCTGCACTCTTCCTTATAAGCATCGAGCGCGTCTATATTTGTAATTCTGTCTCTGTACTTTTCGATTATCGGATGCTCGGGAGCGATTACCATAAAGGTTACGCCGAACATTGTATCGCATCTTGTCGTGTAAATTCTGAGATAATCATCAAGTCCCGCAAGCTTGAAGTTTGCAAACGCACCTGTCGACTTGCCGATCCAGTTTTCCTGCTGGAATCTGATGTTGGGAAGATAGTCAACCTCGTCAAGTCCGGCTAAAAGCTTGTCCGCATATTCGGTAATTCTTAAATACCATACGGGCTTAGCCTTTTGCACGATATCGCTGTGGCAGATATCGCACTTACCGCCCTGAGAGTCCTCGTTTGAAAGCACGACCTTGCAGCTCGGGCAATAGTTTACAAGCGCGTTGTCACGGAAAACAAGTCCGTGGTCAAACATCTTTCTGAATATCCACTGAGTCCACTTGTAATAGCCCTCTTCGGTTGTATCTATAGTCTTTGTCCAGTCAAAGGAAAAGCCTACGCGCTTAAGCTGGGAGGTAAACTTTTCTATATTGTCATCTGTAACCTTACGGGGATGGATACCCGTCTTTATAGCATAGTTTTCGGTAGGAAGACCGTATGCGTCAAAGCCGAGCGGGAAAAGCACGTTATAGCCCTGCATACGTCTTTTACGTGAAATTACCTCAAGTCCCGAATAAGCCTTGATATGACCTACGTGCATACCTGCGCCGCTGGGATAGGGGAATTCAACGAGTCCGTAAAACTTTTCAAGGCTCGTGTCATCCTTAGCTACAAACGCCTCTTCCTTTTCCCATCTGTCCTGCCATTTTGCTTCAATAGCCTTAAAATCGTACTTCATTTGGATCAAAACCTTTCTGTATAGAGTAATTATTCTGTCAGTATAGAGGAAATGTCTATTTCTTCTGCGTCAGCCCAGAATTTTTCAAGCTTATAGAATTCGCGGTTTTCCGCATTGAATATATGAACCATTACAGAGCCGAAGTCGATTACGACCCACTTGCCCTCAGTGTAGCCGTCAAGTCCGCGCGCGGGATTTCCGCACATCGAAAGCTTGAATTCAACCTCGCCTGCCATGCTCTTTATCTGTGTGCTCGAAGTACCGCCGCATATTACGAAATATTCGGCGATTATCGTCTGCTCCTCAACGCGCAAAAGCTTGATATCGCGAGCCTTTCTCGCGTCGAGTATGCGCACAGCCTCAAGTGCTATCTCTTTTGCATCTGCACCCGAAAGATCGGGATATTTTATTTCATTGTTATCCATATTTTTGCCTTTCTTAGTACTTATTCTTCGGTTATGTCGGTAGTATCTTCTTCATTAGCGGCATCTGTATCGCTGCTTTTGTCCTTGATTATCCAACCGTCATCCTCGTCTTCATCCCCGGCATCGGATGCCTCTGTGTCAGCCTCTGCCGTTTCGGACTCCGCCGAGTCTGTTTCTGTTTCATCAACAGCCTCACTTACAGCAGGCTCCGGCTCGCTTACAAGCTCTTCGGGCACGTCTGTCTCCGCTTCGCTTTCGTCCTCTTTTTCGGGCTCGCCGTAGTATCTCGGAATATATATTCCGCTCTGATCTACGCTTTCTCCATTATTGACAACGTAATTGGCGTCGTCCTTTCTGTATATCCTTTCAACAGACGGACTCTTTGCATCCGTAAACAACAGATCTCTGTCAAACATATCCTCGGGAACGTCCGAATTATATACGTTGAAGTAATCGTTTACAATTTCAAGCGTGCCGTTTCTGTAGATGACGTAATAAGAGACACCACCTGAATATATCGCCTCTCCGGGAAGAGTCATCATGTTCATATTCGACAGATCCACCGAAAGAGCTTCTTTTGCGTAGTATACCGCATCGGCAAGCGAGATATCCGTTGTAAGATTCTTAAGCGCCTGCTCGGTGATCTTCGCAACTGTATTGACCGAGATCGTTTCCTTGACACGCTTAAGGAAAGCTGTCATAAATATCTTCTGCGCGTTCTGACGTCCGATATCCGCTTGGAGATATCCGCTTCTGAAGCGGACAAAGCCTGCGGCGGTCTTACCGTCAAGCACCTGTTCTCCTGCCTCTATGTGTATGCTCAGATTCTGATATATATCATCGTAATGCATAGCCTCGGGCACGTTTATCGGAACACCGCCGACCGCATCCACGATAGATTCAAACGCCTGCAGATTTATAAGCGCGTAATTGTCAAGCTCAATACTCAGCGCGTTTTCAAGTACCGAGCAAAAATCATTAAGTGCCGCGTGATAAACATTCGTTTCACCTCTTGCACGCGCTCTGCCTACAAGGTATGCGAACATACTGTTGATCTTATGGGCATATCCGTCGTGCTCAATATAGGTGTCTCTCGGAAGCTGCATTATATTTATGCTTCCGTCCACCGTATTAAAGCTTGCCACCATTATAACGTCGGTGTTAAGCGCGACCTTGTCGTGTCCGAGCAAAAGGAAATTATAAATACCGTCTACTCTTACTATCTGCTGTGCCTTTATGAGTTCAAGCTGTCTTTCGACCTCTTTGCCGAAATTCGCAAGTCCGCGCGACACGTGCTGCTTATATATTCCCTGATTTCCGACAAGCGAAAATCCGCTTTCGCTTTTTATCTGCGCAAAATGCGGATCGTCGTCAACGTCCGGCACGTAGGTCTGCATAAACACGTAGCCTGCGGCGAGAAGCGCAATAATAAATACAAGCACAGATATAAGCACTATCTTCCACGTTGCTATCCTTCTGCCGTGCATAGCAAAATTATTCTTTTGTTTCTTCTTGTTTTTTATCTTAGCCATTTTGCTTATCAAAGCCCTCAGCCTGTATATTTTTCAAGTTCTTTTCTGATATACTCTCTCGCTTCAAGCGTGTCCGAGTCAACCGGCGCGCCCTCATGTTCAAGCGAGCTTACGGTCATATCAAAGGAAAGTATCAGCGTTTTAAGCAGACAAACATATCTGTCCTTCTGATCCTTCGCTTTCGACAAACCGTCATAAAAATACTTTCTCAACTCAACGCAATCGTCAAACCTGCGTGTATCGTCAATATAATCGGCAAGATACAAAAGCATCTCGGAAAGATTCATGCCTGCTCTTCCCAAGGTATGATACCTTACCGCGCTAAAAACCTCTTCGTCAACCGCATCGCCGAAAAGCGTTTTTGCAAAATACGCTCCGGTCTGCGCGTGGAAAAGCTTAGGAGAGATACGCAGGCGCTCATCAACCTCAATACCGTAGGTACCAC
>JAFQPF010000040.1 GCA_017411885.1 Clostridia bacterium | reverse complement strand
GTGGTGTGTGACCTTGTCAACAGCGGTCGTGAGATCGTGCTTGTAAGCTCGGGCGCTCAGAGCGCGGGAATATCAAGACTCGGACTCAAGGCGCGCCCCGATACACGTGAGGGCAAGCAGGCGGTAGCCGCAGTCGGTCAGTGTGAGCTTATGAAGATGTATAGCAAATTCTTCGCGGAATTCGGCTGCACTGTAGCGCAGGTGCTCTTAAACCGTGACGTTTGGGAAAACGAGGTTCAGCGGCATAATGCGGAAAATACCTTCAAGGCACTGTTCAAGCTTCATTGCGTGCCGATAGTAAACGAAAACGACACGGTATCCTACGAGGGCATCGGCTTTGGCGGAAACGATATACTTTCTTCTTATGTTGCGCTTCTGTGTGATGCCGACCTTGTCATAAACCTTTCAGATATAAACGGACTTTATACAAAAAATCCGCGTGAATTTGATGATGCGGCGCTTGTGAGATTTGTTGACAAAATTGACGACAGGATCCGCTCGTATGCAGGAGGCGCAGGCTCTGACAGAGGTACCGGCGGTATGCTTGCAAAGCTTGAGGCGGCAACGATTACTACCGAAATGGGCATCCCGATGGTTATAACCAACGGTAAAGATCCGAAGGTGCTTTACGATATCGTATTCAACGCGGAGCTTGACGGTACGTTTTTTGACGCATTGAAAAAGGAGTAATACAGAATATATATGGAAAATATCAGAGAATACCTGACAGGTCTTTGCACTGATGCAAGAAGCGCGCAGGCACTTCTTGCGCAAAGCTCGGATACAAAGCGCAACGAGGCGCTTGAGTCAATAGCTGTCGCTATAGTCAAACGCGCTGACGAAATAATAAACGCAAACAAGCTTGACTTTGAAGCGGCTAAGGTCGCCGGGCTTTCAAAGGCTATGTGCGACAGGCTTATGCTTGATCTTAGCCGTATAGAAAAGCTTGCCGCATCGGTCAGAAAGCTTAAGGCTTTGCCCGATCCGCTTGGAAAAAGCGAGGGATGGACACGTCCGAACGGTCTTATGATAGAGCGCGTGAGCGTTCCGCTCGGAAACGTGGCGGTGATATACGAGGCAAGACCTAACGTAACGGTAGACGTTGCGGCGATCTGCATCAAAAGCGGAAACGCGGCGATACTTCGCGGCGGCAAGGAAGCGTATAACACCAATATCGCGCTCGAAGAAGTTATAAAGTCTGCACTTGAATCGGCAGGACTTCCGGGTGAGCTCGTGAGTCTTGTCCACGATACATCGCGTGAAGGCTCAAATACACTTATGCGCTTAAACGGATATATCGACGTGCTTATACCGCGCGGCGGTAAGGGGCTTATATCGGCTGTAGTCGAAAACGCAAGCGTGCCTGTTATAGAAACAGGTGCGGGCAACTGCCACATATACGTTGACGAGTTTGCAGATATAGAAAAGGCACTTGATATAGTAATAAACGCAAAGGTGAGCCGTCCCTCGGTATGCAACGCCGCCGAAAAGCTTATCGTGCATAAAAATATCGCAGACAAATTCCTGCCGATCGCGGCAAAGGCTCTTTGTGACAATAACGTCGAGCTTCGCGCTGATGAGTATGCACGCGGTATAATCAATGCAACTCCTACACAAGAGGATGATCTTACACGCGAATATAATGATTATATAATGAGCATATACGTCGTTGACAGCATAGATTCTGCGATCGCTCATATAAACGCGTACAGTACAGGTCACAGTGAGGCGATAATCACCGAAAACGCACAGAACGCACAAAGCTTCCTTGACCGTATAAACTCTGCCGCCGTGTACCATAACGCGTCTACGCGCTTTACCGACGGAGAGGAGTTCGGCTTCGGCGCGGAGATAGGTATATCCACGCAGAAATTACACGCGCGCGGACCGTTTGCGCTTGAAGGACTTACGACTATAAAATACCGCATCCGCGGAAATGGACAAATAAGATAAAAAAGCGTGCCTGTTGTTTAACAGGCACGCTTTTTCAGTGCTTTTGACGCTGTTATAAAGTAAAGGGAACTGATAATTTTGAATCTGCCTTTTTCTTTTTTGAAAAATTGGAATTTGTTCTGTATTCGGTGGGGGTACAGCCAACGTGATTTTTAAATACTCTCATAAAGTGCACATCGTTCTGATATCCGCACATGGCGGATATTGCAGAAACAGTGTAATCGGTGCTGAAAAGCAGATATTGACTGTACTCAATCCTGCTCTTTATAACATCACTCTTTATATTCGTTCTGAACAAGGCTTTATATTGATGTTGAAGATAAGATTTGCTTAATAAAAAATCCTTTGCGATATCATCGATTTTCCACTGCTTTTGCGGGTTTGAATAAATATTGTTTCTCAAAACGTTGAGTCTGTCAAGCAATTCTGAGGAGGTAAGCCTCTGCTCCTCCAATAAATCGGATATTTTAAGAAAAAACAAACGGAAATAAAGTTTCGCTGAATATACGGCGTTCTTGTTGCTTGAATATTTTTCAAAAACGATATGCTTGATACAGTCCGACAACGAGCTTACCGATGAAAATTCAAGCAATCTGTTAAAAGGCACGTTAAGCTCTTCAAGATATGCAATATCTTCATCGGATGCGTCAAAGTGTACCCAGTCATTCACATATTCACCATCACATCCGCCGTATATCTGAG
>JAFQPF010000039.1 GCA_017411885.1 Clostridia bacterium | reverse complement strand
GCAACACCGGGAAGTCCCATAAGAAGCCATCCGCTCATATCGGATGCCTCTGCGCTCATTGCGGTTACCCACGGGCCGAGCGTTCTTCCGCCAAGAAAATAGTTTTCGGAGCTCGCGTTAGCCTTTTTGGCAAAAGCGAAACCGATGATTATAACCGCCGCCATATATATTATCATAGCGAGCAGTATCTGTACAGTTGATGACATAATCTGTCCTCCTGAAAAGTATATTATACATATAATATCACATTTTTCCGAAATTTGCAAGAAAAATTTATAAATATGCAAAAATATATACGCTATTTTCTCAAAAACGGCGTAATTCCTTGAATTTGTGACAGTATTGTAAAAGTCAAAATGCATCAAAGGCAGCTTTTTCCTTCAGTTTGCAATAAAACCTCCGCCGCTTCTACTGTCACACCTGTGGCTAAAAGCATTTTAGCTTTTTATAAAAAAATTGGGCAAATATTGCAAAAAACGTTGACAATTTTCGAAAAATATGGTAAAATGTCACAAACGATGTATGTGCACTTTCAAAGTTATACATCTTTTTACAAAAACAGACCGATATTTCAACAGAAAGGTGAGTTTGCTTGACAAAAAAATATTTGCTGAATACTGTAAAGCTTACAGCCGTTTTTGCTATCACACTTTTTCTGCTGTGGTCTCTTTTATACCTGTCGGCACTGATCCCAAACGAGCTTATCAGAGAGAATATGGAAAAAAGCGCTCTTTCATACAAGGATCGCGATGCTTTTGAATATTCAGGCTCGGACAGGCTTAATTCGGTGGCAGACCATTACTCGGATTCAATATGGCTGAATATTTCCTGGAATATGGGTAAGGGCGACTCGCTGTCTGCCTCTGTTCTGACAAATTACTATGACGGAGGCGAGCTCGGCGAAAATGCAGGGCTTTATTATACCGTGTTTGACGGTATAAATCCAAACACCGATTACACAAGATATTGGCACGGCACGGCAGGCATTATCCGTGTTCTCCACCTTTTCACCGATGTGGACGGGATAAAAGCTATCGGATTTTGCACCTTTATCCTTTTCGCCCTGCTTTCGCTTTTTGCAATTTCAATAAAGCACCCGGATATCGCGCTTATACTGGCCGTATCTTTGGTATTGGTGCAGATCTGGAATATCCGGTTAAGTATGGAATACCAGCCTGCATTTATAATAGCCTTTGCTTTGATCCCATTTTTTCTGTTGCTTGAACGATATGGAAACAAGTACCTTGTACTATTAAGCGTAATAAGCGGCACTGTGATCGCCTTTTTTGACTTTCTTACAACAGAAACGGTAACACTTTTGCTTCCGATCGCTCTTGTTGTTGCAATAAGGGCTAAGGAAAACAGGCTTGGCAAGGTAAAGGAAAGCCTGCCGTTACTTATTAAATGCGCTTGCTCGTGGATATGCTCATATGTCGGAGCTTTTATAGCAAAATGGACCGTTGTCAGTATAGTGTCAGGCACCAACGCCTTTGAAGCCGCACTTTCTTCAGCCGCAAAACGAATAGGCGGTGCCACCGATGCAAGCGTAGAAAAGCCGGGCTCCTTTCTTTCATCCGTATCGGCTAACATTTCAACGCTTTTCGGAGGCAGAATGAGGCTTGAACCCGGCCGCGCACTGCTCGGCATCATTTTGACCGCTTTGATCTTATTATCGCTGTTATATTTATTCAAAAGCAAGAAAAACAAGTCTTTTGCAGCATTATTATTGCTCGGCATCGGATCGACGGTGCTCATAAGGTATTCGGTGCTTTATAACCACTCGTATATTCACTGCTTCTTTACATACAGGGCACTTGTTACCGTGGTGTTTTCCCTGCTTTCGGCGGTATGGCTTAATATAGAGCCTTTCGAAAAGAAACGGAGGCGCGGATGACGGAATTTACATTTTTAATGCCCTGTCTTAACGAAGCCGAAGCCCTGCGTTTCTGTATTGATGAAGCAAAAAGCGCAATAGAAAGATTAGAACTTGATGCGGAAATACTCGTTGCCGACAACGGCTCGTCCGATAATTCGGTACAGATCGCCCTTGAAAACGGCGCAAGAGTAACAAAGGTCAAAGCCCGCGGCTACGGCTCCGCCATTATAGGCGGAATCAATGCCGCAAAGGGTGAATATATAATTATGGGAGATTGTGACGGAAGCTACGATTTCGCGCATCCCGATCTGTTTGTATCGGAGCTAAGAAAAGGCGCGGCACTCGTTATGGGAAACCGGTTTGAGGGTGGTATAGAAAAGGGAGCTATGCCGCCAAGTCACAAAATAGGCATCCCCCTGCTTTCGGCACTCGCAAGATGGCGCTTCAAGACGGACGTGTATGATTTTCACTGCGGACTGAGAGGCTTTGACAGAAAGACGGCGGCAGAATTAGATCTCGCCTGTCACGGTATGGAGTTTGCAACTGAAATGATTGCCCGCTTTGCGCAGTCAGGTGCTGTAATCACCCAAATTCCAACAACACTCAGATGCGACAAACGCTCAGGCGGCTCTCATATCCGCACGGTAAGAGATGGCTTCAGGCATCTGAAATTCATATTATTCGACAATAAAAAAACATGGAGGAACAATTTATGAAAAAAAGATTTAAGGGACTTATTTGCTTATGGCTTGCATTGATTATGGTAATGTCCACGCCTGTCATAGCCGCGGCACAAGCCACCGTGTATCTTTTGGTTAACGTTGATGAAAATAACTACTTCAGCTTTGATTATCTCAACAATTCAGATCAGAGTTATCCTTTGGTTCTCGGCAAAGCCTTAACCGAGCAGGACGATATTATGACAGCCGTAAACAGCGCCGCACCATCCGATCACGAGCTTAGCGGATGGAATTTATGGCACGGCTTTCTCCAAAGCGGAGGCATCCCGATCATTAATTACAACGGTGCAAAAAATTTAGCCGCGGACGCTTCTGTAAGCGAAAGTGATTACAGCGATGCTGCCGCGTATCCGGGTTACTATATTATCGCTTTAGAGCCGATCTACTCACCCTCGGAGGATATAGAAAAGGGCACGGGCTTAGCCCGCATAACCCGCTGTACGGTAAGGTTTGAAACCAACGGCGGCAGCGAGATCAAAGACAAGATCGTTGTTCGCGGTTCAAAGGTCGAAAGGCCGGATGACCCAACAAAAGAGGGATACTCATTTGACGGCTGGTACCGTGACACGAGGCTGAAAAAAGCCTACGATTTCGACAAGGTCGTAGAGAGACCCATCACACTTTACGCAAAGTGGAACGAGGTTGGGGCAGCTAACGCCGATTCAAATTTGGACGTAACGGTTGACGATAATGACACGGTTAATCCTTTTGAATATATAGACAGCATCGACAAGCTCGAAAAGGATCTTACAAGGGCGGAAGCAACAGATATTTTCTTTAAGCTGCTTGATAAAGAAACAAGGGAAAATAATCTTACACACGAAAACGCATTTGAAGATACTGATCCTTCTGCGTGGTATAACACATCCGTTTCGACAATGGCAAAGCTTGAAATCGTAAAGGGACGCTCTCAAACCATCTTTGCGCCCAACGAGCCCATCACGCGCGGTGAATTTGCGGTCATTTGCGCAAGATTTGACAATTCGGAATTTATGGTCAAGGACTCTTTCACGGATATTGACGATCATTGGGCAGAAAGCGAGATTTACAAGGCATCGGCACTCGGATGGATAGACGGGTATGCGGACAACACCTTCCGCCCCGATGAATTCATATCCCACAAGGAAGCAAGAGCGATGATCACAAAAGCGTTGGAGCTGATGAAATCCGCCGCTTCCGGCAAATAAAAGCAGGTTGATTCGCTCCCGACAGCATTGTATCCTTGCATTATCATATTACCAAAAGAAAAAGCACCCGACAGGGTGCTTTTTCTTTGTATATTGGCTACAAAAAAGATATTTTCGGCATTTTTGTGTATGACTTCAAACTTTCTTTGTTCATTAGTTAGAGTACACTGTATCATAATATATTATTCAAATCAATGCTTTGCGGAGCAAAGCTACCTTTTCTCTT
>JAFQPF010000038.1 GCA_017411885.1 Clostridia bacterium | reverse complement strand
GCAGACTCGGAATATCTGCAGTTGACAGCGCACAGGGATGTAGCCGACAAATACGGTCTTATGTCAATAAAGATGAGCGATTATTTTTACCGGATGCTAAAAAAGACAAAAGGTAATTACCGGGATTACTTCTCGGACGGCGTGCATCCGAACGATAACGGATATGCGTTTTTCGCTTCGGTGATAACAGAGCGCATCGGACGGGACATCTTATTGGAAGACGGTATGAACACACAGGGAATAACACTGAAAAAAGCTGTTATTCCGGAAAAACCTTTAAGCAAAAAGCCGTTGCTTCTTGATGCAAGAATGGTATATTCCGATGAGATTGAAATGAAAAACGCAAACGGGTGGGAGCATCAGAAAACGAATTTTTCATGGCTTGGCACAAGATATAACGGAAGATTATTTGCAAGCAGCGTCGGATCAAGCTTTGAGTTTGATTTTGAGGGCACGGATCTTGGCATCTGCTACGGAATCGGTCCCAACAGAGGTATTATCACCTGTACCGTGGATGGGGAAAATCCCGTGGTTATAAATGCCTGCACCCCGAATACGAATCCGTGTGAGAATTCTATTGCCTCCGGACTCGAAAAGGGAAAACATACGGTGAAAATAGAGCTGACAGGTGCCTCGCCTGACGGAGCAGGTAATTTTGAAATCGGTGCTTTTCTTGTAAATTAACAAATTCTGACTTGAAATATGAAGAACACATAAATTGCGGTGTTCTTCATATTTTTTGAGAAAATCGAGTGTAAAAAGCTGTAAACCGTATTGCTTTTTTAAGATCTGTGTGGTACAATGGTGAAAAATGTAAATATGCATTTTTTACATAAAATTCTAACAACATTCTGAAAGGCGGCAGGTGCTATGGATAAGTTTAAGCCTGTAATACCAAATTACCCTCATATGCTTCACGGCGGTGACTATAACCCCGACCAGTGGAAGAATTTTCCCGAGATCATTGCGGATGATTTCAGATATTTTGACAAAGCCAACGTCAACACCGTTTCTATCGGCATATTCTCATGGGTAGAATTTGAACCCGAGGATGGAGTATATAATTTTGAATTCTTTGATAAGATAATGGATAACCTTGCCGCGCAGGGAATGAAGGCGTGCCTTGCAACACCGAGCGCCGGTAAGCCCCATTGGCTTGGTATAAAGTATCCCGATATTCTGCCTGTAAATGAGGCAGGTGTCCGTGGCAGACGCGGAGGTCGCGGCGGCTTCTGTAAATCCTCACCCGATTTCAGACGTAAGATACACGATCTCAATACCGCTATGGCAAAGCATTATAAGGGCCATCCCGCGCTTGGAATGTGGCATATAAGCAACGAATGCTGCGGAGAGTGCTATTGCGAGCGTTGCCAGAATAATTTCCGTGAATGGCTTAAGAAAAAGTATGGCACGCTTGATGCTATCAATGCCGCATACTGGAACGGCTTCTGGGGACATACATATACCGATTGGTCAGAGATCGTAGTTACAGATAAATCGGTTCACGCGCTTATACTCGACTGGAAGAGATACTCGGACGATCTGCTTGCAGACTACATAGCGTGGGAAGCAACAGCTCTTAAAAAGGTAACGCCCGACGTGCCTGTTACCACAAATATGATGGAAACCGACGGCATCGATTACAAGAAGATAGCAAAGGTTGTAGACGTGGTTTCGTGGGACAGCTATCCGATGTGGCACGCAGTTGGCGATGCTCATATGTATTCGGGAATAAAGACAGCCTTCTGGCACGATCGCTTCCGTTCTATGGGCAAAAAGCCGTATATGCTTATGGAATGCGCACCCTCGTTCAACAGCTGGCTTGAGGTAAACAAGGGCAAAAAGCCGGGTATGCATAAGCTTGCCTCCATGCAGGCTATAGCTCACGGCTCTGAATCTGTGCAGTATTTCCAATGGAGAAAATCGCGCGGCGGCTTTGAAAAGTTCCACGGCGCGGTTGTAGACCACTGCGGCAGAGACGATACACGCGTATTCAGAGAGGTGTCCGAGGTCGGCGCGGCGCTTGCAAAGCTTGACGATGTAGTCGGCACAAAGAATATCAGCCGTGTGGCTATCATATACGATATTGAAAACGCATGGGCGCTTAACGAAATGGCAGGCGCAAGAAAGCCGAAGAAATATGAGGACCTTTGCCTTAAATTCTATAAGCCCTTATGGAAGAAGGGCATCTCGTGCGACGTGATCGAAGCGTGTGACGAGCTTAACTCTTACGATCTCGTTATCGTTCCTGCGCTTTATATGGCAGACGACGCCGCTTGTGAAAGAATTGCGAAATTCGTAGAAAACGGCGGCACGCTCGTGTCGACCTACTTCACCGGCTGGGTGGACGAAAACGATCTTTGCAGACTTGGCGGCTTCCCGGGAGGAAAGCTTTCGGAGGTGTTCGGCGTATGGTCTGAGGATCTTGACTGTCTGCACAACGGTGAAAAGAACGGCGCGCGTATGTTAAAGCCTGTCAAGGGACTTAAGGATTCTTATGAAATAATCGAATACTGCGACCTTCTCCATACAAGAAACGATGAGGTCGAGGTGCTTGCAGAGTTTACAAGCGATTATTTTGCCGGTATGCCCGCACTTACCGTAAACAAGTACGGAAAGGGTAAGGCTTATTATATGGGCTTCAAGAACGAGGGCGATTTTATGGCGGATCTTCTTGAAAAGCTTACAAGCGAGCTTGGAATCAAGGACGCGGCTGACATAAAGCTTCCCGAAAACGCCGCAATTACTATGCGTACTGATGGCGAAAACGACTATCTCTTCGTTCAGAACTATAATTCAAACGATATAGATATTACACTTGACGGCGAATACTTCGATATGCTTGATGAAAAGGCTGTATCGGGCGATATAACATTAAACAAGTTCGGGGTGCTCGTGCTTAAAAGAAAGAGCAGATAAGGAAGTGTTGTTATGATTTTATCCACTCAGAATGACGTGCTTGCCCGCGCATTCGGCTACCGTAAATCGGTCGAAATTCTCGCAAAAGCAGGATACGATGCTGTCGATTTGTCTATGTTCGGCACATTTGCCGGCGATAATTTCCCGTTTGGCGATAACGATATCGAGTTCGCGCGCGAGCTTGACAAGGTAGCAAAAGCAAACGGCGTATTCTTCAACCAGGCGCACGCCCCCTTTGCTTCGCAAAGACTCGGGGACGAGGAATATAACAAGGTTATGGCTGAAAAGATAAAGCGCGCGATAGAGATCGCCTGTACGCTCAACGTGCGTCAGATAATCGTGCATCCTGTCTGCGGCTTTAACAATACTCCCGATTGCATAAGCTACAACATAGATTTTTATAATAATCTCGTGCCTTACTATAAGGGCACCGGACTTAAGATAGCGATCGAAAATATGTGGGGATACGACGGAACCAGGATAGT
>JAFQPF010000037.1 GCA_017411885.1 Clostridia bacterium | reverse complement strand
TATAACCTCGGCTTCAATATCGAGGCAACACCCGGAACAGCCGCATTCTTGAAGGAGCACGGAATCCGCACCAGAGTAAGACAGAAGATTGCGGATGGCTCTGATGATATCCTTAAGTCAATTAGACAGGGACACGTTACCTACGTTATCAACACACGTGACGTTGCAAGTGACAATAAGTCTGACGGACACGCTATCAGACAGTGCGCTGTTGAAAATAACGTGACCGTGTTCACAGCACTTGATACAGTCCGCGTAGTGCTTGATGTGCTCGAAGAAAGCACGCTCGGTATCTCTACGATCGATGCTTGAGTGACGGGTGATAAAATGAAGCAGACTTTTTTTGAAATAATTGAAAACCGTCCGCTTACAAGGGACGTATACCTTGTAAAGCTCAAGGGTGACACAAACGGTATCACTGTCGGAGGCTTTGTAAATATAAAGCTCGACGGACTTTATCTGCGCAGACCGATCTCGGTCTGCGACGTAGAGGGCGACATTCTTACGCTTATCTATAAGGTGGTCGGTAAGGGCACCGAGCAGATGAAGAATATGCAAAGCGGAAGGCTTGATCTTCTCACAGGACTTGGTAACGGATACGATCTCACCTTGTCCGGAGACAGACCTCTGCTTGTAGGCGGAGGCGTCGGTGTACCGCCGCTGTATATGCTTGCCAAAAAGCTTATTGCTGAAGGCAAAAAGGTTTCGGTGATCCTCGGATTCAATACAAAAGACGAAATCTTCTACGAGGATGAGTTCAAAGCACTCGGCGCAAGCGTTGCAGTAACAACTGTAGACGGAAGCTATGGCACAAAGGGATTTGTCACCGATGCGCTTGATAAATTTGAATATACGTATACCTATTCCTGCGGTCCCGAGCCGATGCTCAAGGCACTATATAACGCTTCAACAACATCAGGTCAATATAGCTTTGAGGAGCGTATGGGATGCGGATTCGGTGCGTGTATGGGATGCTCGTGCAAAACGCTTTACGGAAATAAGCGCATATGTAAGGACGGACCTGTGCTTGTAAAGGAGGAGATAATATGGGAAAAATGAACGTAGACCTTTGCGGCATAACGCTCGATAATCCTGTTATCCCTGCAAGCGGTACGTTTGGCTATGGCAGAGAATTTGCCGAGCTTTATGATATAAATATCCTCGGCACCTTCTCGTTTAAGGGAACAACAAAGGATGCACGCTTCGGAAACCCAACTCCGCGTATTGCAGAGTGCCCATCGGGTATGATAAACGCGGTCGGACTTCAGAATCCGGGTGTGGATAAGGTAATAAGCGAGGAATTGCCCGAGCTTAAAAAGATTTTTGACAAAAAGGTAATGGCAAACGTAAGCGGATTTTCAATTGAAGATTACGCATACACATGCGAAAAGCTTGATAAATGCGAACAGGTCGGCTGGCTTGAGGTAAACGTAAGCTGTCCTAACGTGCACGGCGGCGGTATGAGCTTCGGTACTTCACCCGAAGCGGCGGCAGAGGTAACTAAGGCGGTAAAGGAAGTAACAACAAAGCCTGTAATTATAAAGCTTTCTCCTAACGTGACCGATATAGTAAGCATAGCCAAGGCTTGTGAAAAGGCAGGAGCTGACGGTGTTAGCCTTATAAATACGCTTCTTGGTATGAGAATCGATCTTAAGACTAAAAAGCCGGTAATCGCAAATAAGATGGGCGGTTTTTCCGGTCCTGCTATCTTCCCGGTGGCAATCAGAATGGTCTACCAGGTAGCAAGTGCTGTTGAGATCCCTGTAATCGGTATGGGCGGCGTTTCAAGCGCCGAGGACGTTATCGAAATGATGCTTGCCGGCGCAACAGCAGTGCAGGTAGGCGCGGCAAATCTCGTAGATCCGTTTGCCTGCCGTGATATAATTAATGATTTACCAAAGGTTATGGAAAAATATAAAATAGACTCGCTTTCCGAAATTATCGGACTTGCGGGAAAGTGAAAGGATGTAAAAATGGGAAAGGACGTTATAATCGCCTGCGATTTTGACAGTAAGGAAAAGGTTTTCGCTTTTCTTGATAAGTTTACAGATAAAAAGCCCTTCGTAAAGATAGGAATGGAGCTTTATTATGCGGAGGGTCCGCAGATAGTGCGTGAGATCAAGGCAAGAGGACATAAGATATTCCTTGATTTAAAGCTTCACGATATTCCCAATACCGTAAAAAAATCAATGTCGGTACTTTCAAATCTCGACGTTGATATGACAAACCTCCACGCCGCAGGTACGGTTAAAATGATGGAAGCGGCAATAGAGGGACTCACACGTGCCGACGGCACACGCCCGATGCTTATCGCGGTAACACAGCTCACCTCTACGGATGAAGAAACTATGCACCGCGATCTGCTTATAAACGAGCCGATAGATAAGGTAGTTATGCATTACGCAAGCAACGCAAAGCTTGCAGGACTTGACGGTGTCGTATGCTCACCCCTTGAAGCACAAAAGGTACACGATACCTGCGGCAAGGATTTTGTAACCGTAACACCCGGCGTAAGATTTGCTGACGGTGACGTAGGAGATCAGAAGAGAGTAATGACTCCCGCACAGGCAAAAGAGATCGGAAGCGATTATATCGTAGTCGGAAGACCGATAACCGCGGCAGAGGATCCTGTTGCCGCATATAACAGATGCGTTAATGAGTTTGTAGGATAAAGAAAGGAAGTTACAGATATGGAAAAGCTTATAGCAAAGGATTTACTTAAGATCAAGGCGGTTTTCTTCCGCCCCGATGAGCCCTTTACCTGGGCAAGCGGAATCAAAAGCCCCGTATATTGCGATAACAGACTCACACTTACAGCACCCGAGGTAAGAAACGATGTTGAAAACGGTCTTTGTGAGCTTGTAAAGAAGCATTATCCTGAGTGTGAGGTGCTTATGGGCACATCCACAGCAGGTATCGCGCACGCCGCGATCTGCGGTCATATCCTCGGTATGCCGATGGGCTACGTACGCTCGGGCGCAAAGGACCACGGCAGACAGAATCAGATCGAGGGCAGACTTGAAAAGGGACAGAAGGTAGTAGTTGTAGAGGACCTTATCTCAACAGGCGGAAGCGTAATTGAAGTAGTTAACGTATTAAGAGACGCAGGTGCAGAGGTCCTCGGTATCGTAAGCATTTTCACATATGGTATGAAAAAGGGACTTGAACGCCTTGCGGAAGCGGACGTAAAGAACTATTCTCTTACAAACTTTGACACTATCGCAGAGGTAGCGGCAGAGGAAAACTATATCAAGAGTGAAGACGTTAAGAGACTTATCGCGTTCAGAAACAACCCTTCGGACGAAAGCTGGATAAAGGCGTAAACGGAGTAAGCGTATGAGAAGCTTGATGAATCCTTTGGACCTTAAGGTTGAAGAGATAGACGAACTTATATCCACGGCAAACGATATAATCGAAAACCC
>JAFQPF010000036.1 GCA_017411885.1 Clostridia bacterium | reverse complement strand
ATATTCTTTTCGGTATCAAACACCTTGCCTACCTCAAGAGCTACCTGAGCTTCCTTGAAGGAGCGCGCGAGGTCCTTTATACCGTCTACCGCAGTACCGATACCGACAGACACCTTTGCGTAAAACTCGGTGCTGAGTGTATCCGATATTGTCTTTGCTACCTTTTCAATCTCTCTGATATCGTAATTGGGCTTGATTTCCTTAACAAGCACGATATCATGCTCACCGACACTTATAACGTAATCCTTATTCTTGTCGGGGAACATATTCTGAACCATATCAAAGGGGTTTACCTCGCTCTTTCCGTAGAACTTAACGAGGAAAACGATTCTTGAAACATCCGAATTGAAATGTAATTCCTTGCTCTTGATATAAATATCGCTAGGAAGGATATTATCAAGGATTATATTCTTGATAAACGAGCTCTTGTCATATTTTTCATCGTAAAGGCTCTTGATATTGCTGAGTGATATGGATAAGATCATAGAGATCTTGTCCGCCATCTTATCCTCGCCCTCTACGAACACAACGTATTCTGCCTTAACTCCCGTTCCTATGGGACGATATGTATAACCGCCCGTTACAATGGCGTCTGTCGTATAGCTCAGTTCGTCGCGTATACCTTGACGAGGCTCTCCAATCTTTACAAGCTCGGAGCAGGAAATGATGATTCCGTTTTCGTCGATAACGCCGATAACGCGGTCAACAGCCTCTTTCATCTGATGAATGACTCCCTGAAACATTCTGTTCGACATACGGCGCCTCCTTTCAATTCTTCAAAAATTTGTGATCTTGAATATATTTTACATCATTTTTTGTGATTTTTCAATAGTTTTTTTGATTTTTTTAATAAATTTTACATCAATTCTATGGTAGAAATGACGGCATTTACCACATATACCGCAAGAATGGCAAATAATGCATAAGAGCTTATCGCCGGAATTATGAGCGAAAGAAGCACGCCTGCGATAACTATTGCGGACATAATATAGAATTTATAATTCTTAACTACCGAATTATCCTTGCCTGCGAGAGCTCTTGCCAAAAGGAAGGCTCCGAGTGTACAAAGCACTATCACAGCCACGCTGCCCGCGATCCTGAGCGCGATATGAAGCGAGGTCTTTGCAAGCACGCTTACAGCGAGCACGCCGAGCGCGCACTGTATGCTCGTTGTGAAAAAGAGTGCGTCGTAGATATGATAAACAAAATATAAGAGTGCCACAACGATGATCGCGATTATACGCGCCGCGTCATAGCCGATATCGATAAAGCTGTAGGAAGCGAAGAGCAAAAGCGCTCCGAGAGCTACCGCGAAGAGACTTACCGAGGTTACAACGCGTTTATTTTCGTTTATCTTCTTCACCTTATGTATTACAGCGTTTACCGCCGCCGCAAGTGTGAGCAGAGCGCATCCGATCACGATCGGAAGCTGAGCGCTTAAGAAATTCACCGTATTAACGCCGTTTTTCCTTATCGTCATCACGGCGATTATACCGAGCGTCGCCACGCATACGGCATAGATGAACTTATACATAAGTCTCATCTCTCTTTCCTGTGCAGCGGCACGTCTTTGCTCCCTGTCCTTATACATTACGCTTCTGTCGTTACTTTTCACTTTACGACCACACCTTTCATTATCAGAATTTATTTTTCAGAGCTCAAGCGCGTAGGATATAGCCGAAAGTGCAACTATTCCTGCCGTTTCGCACCTGAGTATACGGTTACCGAGCCCCGTCGGGATAAGTCCGGCTTCAGACGCCTTTTCGACCTCGCTTTTGGCAAAGCCGCCCTCTGAGCCTACCATAGCCGACACGGTTATCGGTTCATTTTCATTTAATTTAACATCCGAAAGCACGCTTTTGAGCGATCTGACGCCGTCGCCCTCATAAAAGAGGATCGGAACGTCCGCGGCAGAAGCTCTATTTACCGCCTCGTCATACGGGCAGATCGGCAGCACCTCGGGGATTATTCCGCGCCCGCACTGCTTTGCCGCCTCAAGCGCGATCTTGTTCCAGCGTTCAAGCTTGCCCTTCGCGCTTTTTGCATCGGGACGCGAGATGCATCTTTCGCTTATGAACGGCACTATGGCATAAACTCCCGTTTCGACCGCCTTCTGGATGATAAGCTCCATCTTATCTCCCTTTGGCAGAGCCTGAAACAGAATTGCCTTATACGGTGGTTCGGTCTTTCCCTTGCTTTTGCTTATAACCTCAAGCAAAACATCCGAGCCTTCAAAGTCCTTTATTTCACACTCATACTCGGTTGAGTGCATATCGCACACCGTAAGTCTTTCGCCCTTAGCCATTCTGAGCGAGCGCATTATATGAGACGCATCACTTCCGGTAATGCGTATTTGTATGTCATTTACGTTTTCCGACGGTACAAAAAATCGCGGCAATACCATTACCTCTTTTCGCTTGTGACAATTCCCGCTAAGTCATTATACTATATATTCGTCAATTTGTCAAATAATTTCGACAAATTAACATAAAAAAATTACCGCTATTCGTATAATTTCATCAAAATAGCGGTAATTTTGTAATTATTTGGATGTTTTTTCAAAGACTATCGCGCACCAGCCGTTCTCATGGACCGTTTCAAGCACACGGAATCCTTCTTTTGTCATAGCCCCAAGCACGTCATCTTCACGCTCGTCTATGATTCCCGAGGTGATATACGCCGCACCGTCCTTAAGGCAGGCGCCGATATCGGGCGCAAGTCTGATTATTATATCGGCAACTATATTCGCGACCGCGAAGTCAAAGCCGCCTTCGGGAACATCGACCTGCTTCAACAGATCGGACACACCGCAGACTATCTTGTCAGCGCATCCGTTCTTTTCGCAGTTTTCCTTAGCCACTCTCACGGCGACAGGATCGATATCGTATGCGGCACAATACTTCGCTCCGAGCTTTGCGGCACAGATCGAAAGTATACCGCTTCCCGTACCGACGTCAAGGACGGTATCGTCCTTTTTCATATATTTTTCAATAAGCCCGGCAACAAGCCTTGTAGTTTCGTGCGTACCCGTACCGAAAGCCATACCCGGGTCCATTTTCACTATGACCTCACCGTTTTCGGGGGTGTAATCCTCCCACATCGGCACGATCACGAGCTTATCGCTTACCTTTATCGGCTTATAATACTTTTTCCACGCGCTCGACCATTCCTCCTCCTTGAGTCCGATAAGCTCGATCTTGGCGTCAATGCCAAGAGACGCAAATCTTTCTCTTAAGAAAGCGATATAGTCGTTGTAATTCTTTTCCTCGGGAACGTATATCGAAACCGAGGCTATATTTTTATCTGCGTTAAGTATTGCTTCGTCTATAAGGTCGCCGTATACGGTCTTGAGATTAAGCTCAATATCGCTGTAATCCTCGATCATAAGACCGTTATCAAGCATGCCCATGACCGCCGCGGTATCGTCAAGACGCGATACGTCCACGGTCACCTTGAGCTGAGTCCATTCCATTAAAACATTCCCCTTTATCTGTTCCTTCCGCGGAATTTTTTGAAAAAGCCTTCCTTTGCCGAGCCGTCACCTTCAAGCTTCTGATCAAGTTTGCGCAAAAGCTCCTTTTGCTCGGATGTAAGATTTTTCGGCGTTTCAACGATAACCGTAAAGTAAAGGTCTCCCACGCCCTTATATTCGAGCCTGTTTATACCCTTTCCCTTTATGGTAAACTCGGTGCCCGTCTGCGTACCCTCGGGTATTTTATAGGTAACGTTACCCTCAAGGGTAGGAACGCTTATGTCCGCGCCGAGCGCCGCCTGCGCAAAGGTTATCGGTATGTCGCAGTATATATCATATCCGTCACGCTCGAAGATATGGTGCGGTCTGACGCTTACCGTTATGATAAGGTCTCCCGCCTGTCCGCCCTGTCTGCCGGCGTCACCCTGCGAGCGTATAGCAACTCTCTGTCCGTCGTCAATTCCCGAGGGGATAGACACCTCAAGCTTCTTTTTAATTCTGATGTATCCCGTGCCGCGACAGTTTGAGCAGGGATTCTTTATTATCTTTCCGCGGCCTCTGCAGGCTTCACACTGTCCTGTAGTCTGCATCATACCGAGAGGCGTTCTCTGAGTACGTCTTACCTGACCGGTACCCGAGCAGGTCGTACAGGTTTCGGGAGTCGTTCCCTTTGCGGCACCCGTTGCCGCACATTCGGGGCATTCCTCGATACGGTTGAATTCCACGTTCTTTTTGCATCCGAATGCCGCTTCCTCAAAGGAAACGATAACGCGCTGAAGAATATCGTCACCGCGGACAGGTCCGCGTCTGCGCGACGAGCCGGCACCGCCGCCTCCGAAAAAGCTTGAGAAAATATCCGACAAGTCGATATCCTCTCCAAAGCCTCCGAATCCGCCGAAGCCGCCGAAGCCTGTGCCTCCTGCTCCCGGTTCAAACGCCGCGTGTCCGTATCTGTCATACTGCGCCTTCTTATCGGCATCCGACAGCACCGTATATGCCTCGTTTATCTCCTTGAACTTTTCCTCAGCCTCGGGATTATTCGGGTTAAGGTCGGGGTGATATTTTTTTGCAAGCGTTTTATACGCCTTTTTTATATCGGCGTCCTGTGCGCCCTTTGCAAGGCCAAGCACCTCATAATAGTCACGCTTTTCTGCCATATTGTGACCGTGCCTTTCTGTTACTTAGTTCGATGTGATTACGCATAATGCGACAAATGTAATTATACTCTATAAAAGTCCTTCGATTATAGCGTAATTTGTAAATTTTATTATTCTTTGAAAACAAAGCAGTACAACACCGCAAAACGGTGTTGTACCCTTTTAGGTTAAATTAAGTCTTACTTGTTATCTCCGCTCTTGTCTTCAAAATCAGCGTCGTAATATGTGCCGTCGCCCGATGCGCCGCCTGCTCCAGCGCTCGGATCAAAGCCTGCGCCCTGCGCGCCGCCCTGTGCCTGAGCCTGCTTATAAAGCTCCTCTGAAAGCTTATAGAACTTCTGTTCAAGAGCCTCTGTGTCTGCCTTGATAGCATCGGTGTTATCGCCCTTGAGCGTTTCGCGAAGCTTTTCGATAGCCGCCTTCACCTCTGCGGTATCGTTTTCGGAAAGCTTATCTCCGATCTCGCCGAGAGCCTTTTCGCTCTGGAAGATAAGGCTGTCTGCCTTATTTCTGATCTCAACAGCTTCCTTCTGCTTCTTATCCTCTTCAGCAAACTTTTCAGCATCCTTTACAGCCTTTTCGATATCCTCCTTGGACATATTCGTGCTGCTTGTGATGGTGATATGCTGCTCCTTGCCTGTGCCCTTATCCTGCGCGGTTACGTTAACAATACCGTTGGAGTCGATATCGAAGGTTACCTCGATCTGAGGCACTCCGCGGGGAGCTGCCGGGATCCCGTCAAGCACGAAGCGGCCGAGTGTGGTATTGCCTGCCGCCATATCGCGCTCACCCTGAAGCACGTGGATCTCAACCGAGGTCTGTCCGTCAGCCGCGGTAGAATAGATCTGGCTCTTCTTTACCGGGATAGTTGTATTTCTTTCAATAATTCTGTTGAATACACCGCCGAGCGTTTCGATTCCAAGAGAGAGGGGTGTTACGTCAAGAAGGAGAAGGTCCTTTACGTCTCCGCCAAGCACGCCCGCCTGGATAGCCGCACCGAGTGCAACACATTCATCGGGGTTGATTCCCTTGAAGGGCTCCTTGCCGATAAAGCTCTTAACCGCTTCCTGAACCGCGGGGATTCTTGTTGAACCGCCGACCAAAAGCACCTTGTCTACCTGAGAAGCGGTGATGCCTGCATCGGACAATACCTGTCTTGTCGGGCCCATTGTCTTTTCAACGAGGTCTGCTGTAAGCTCGTTGAACTTCGCTCTTGTAAGGTTAGCGTCGAAGTGCTTGGGGCCTGTAGCGTCGGAGGTGATAAAGGGAAGATTGATATTCGTGCTTGCAACGCCCGAAAGCTCGATCTTAGCCTTTTCAGCCGAATCCTTAAGACGCTGGAGCGCCATCTTATCGTTTCTTAAATCAATTCCGTTTTCTGCCTTGAAGGTGTCCGCGATCCAGTCAATGACTCTCTGGTCAAAGTCGTCGCCGCCGAGCTTATTGTTACCTGCGGTAGCAAGCACCTGGAATACGCCGTCGGAGATTTCAAGAAGTGATACGTCAAACGTACCGCCGCCGAGGTCGTAGACCATTATCTTCTGCTCGTCCTCCTTATCCATACCGTAGGAGAGAGCTGCCGCTGTGGGCTCGTTTATGATTCTGAGGACCTCGAGTCCTGCTATCTTACCTGCATCCTTGGTTGCCTGACGCTGTGCGTCCGAGAAGTATGCGGGAACCGTGATTACTGCCTGGCTGACGGGCGCGCCGAGGTATGCCTCTGCGTCTGCCTTGAGCTTCTGGAGTATCATCGCGGATATTTCCTGGGGAGTATATGTGTTATCGTCAATGCTTACCTTGTAAGCAGTACCCATTTCTCTCTTTATGGAGAGCACGGTGCGCTCGGGGTTGGTGATGCTCTGTCTCTTTGCGACCTGACCCACCATACGCTCGCCCGACTTTGAGAAGGACACTACCGACGGTGTTGTGCGTGCGCCCTCGGGATTGGTGATAACGATAGGCTCACCGCCCTCGAAAACCGCTACGCAAGAGTTTGTTGTACCTAAATCTATTCCTATGATCTTTCCCATGATAATTTACCTCCGTATCATGATTGTTTATTTATATAAATTAGTTTGCTACCTTAACCATAGCGTATCTGAGTATTTTTTCGTCCTTGCGGTAGCCCTTCTGGAACACCTCCGCAATTACGTTCTCGCCAAGAGCCTCGTCCTCTACGTGCATTACCGCGTTGTGGATGTTGGGGTCGAACTCCTCGCCTGCCTCGCCGTATGCCGTCACGTTGTTCTTTGCGAGCATTTCATTGAAGCTCTTGAGTATCATCTCGATGCCCTGCGCCACCTGCTCGGACTCCTTGAACGCCGCTGCTCTCTCAACGTTGTCGATTATGGGAAGTATCTGTCCTATCGCATCAAAAAATGCGTCGGTGTAAATGCCTTCCTTTTCCTTTGCCGTACGCTTTCTGAAATTATCGT
>JAFQPF010000035.1 GCA_017411885.1 Clostridia bacterium | reverse complement strand
GCTCTGCCAACTGAGCTAATCAGGAATATTAGTCTACCCGACAGTTTCTGTCGGGTGATTTTTTGCGTTATGTAGCTTATTTGTTGAAATATACAGGCTCGCCTGTTTCTGCGGACTTGTATATAGCCTCAAGGATCTGAGTTACAACGTAAGCCTGCTCGGGAAGCACGCAGGGATCGGTGTCGGTATCGACTGCCTTTATCCACTGGTACATATCAAGATCGCTCGGATCTTCGGATGCACCGTCGTAGAAAGCAACTCCGCCTGCATTAAGATCCGGCTTTTCAATATACTGTCTGCCGTTTTTAACTCCGTTTATTCTCGCACCGTCGTATGTATCTGCGCCCGCCTTTGTACCGCAAAGGCTGCATACCGCTTCCTTTACCTCAAGGGTGTTGAGAGCCCAGCTTGATTCAAGGAAGATAGTTGCGCCGTTTTCCATAACGATAAAGCCGAAAGCGGAATCCTCAACCGTGTACTTTTCGGGATCCCAGTCGCCCCATGCGTTAGCCGTGTTTGTCTGATCCGCAAGCTTTCTGTACTTTGTGCCGACTACGTATTTTACCTTGTAGTTGTTCATACACCAGAGAGTCATATCAAGCGCGTGAGTACCGATGTCGATAAGCGGACCGCCGCCCTGCTCGTCTTCGTTGAGAAATACGCCCCAGGTGGGAACCGCGCGGCGTCTGATAGCGTTAGCCTTTGCAAAGTAGATATCGCCAAGCTCGCCCGCATCGCAGGATTGTTTAACGTACTTGATCTTTGCGGTCTGTCTGCCCTGATAGCCGATCGTGAGCTTCTTGCCGTTTCTCTTTGCGGCATCGAGCATCTCCTTTGCTTCCTTGGAGGTCTTTGCCATAGGCTTTTCGCAGTAAACGTGCTTGCCTGCGTCAAGAGCGTCAACGGTAATAAAGCTGTGCTCCTTGTTGGGCGTACAAACGTGAACGATGTCGATCGTTTCGTCCTTTAAGAGCTCCTTGTAGTCGGTGTAAACCTTGGCATCGGGTGTACCGAAATCCTTAGCAGCTTTAACAGCCTTTTCTTCGATGATATCGCAGAAGGCAACCATTTCAATATTCTTAAGCTTCTTAAGGGAGGGCATATGCTTTCCGTTAGCTATACCGCCGCATCCGATGATACCGATTCTGTAAATTTTTGACATGATCTTTTCTCCTTGTGTGACTTAGTTTTTGGAAATTATATTTCTAAGGTAGTCAGCGGCAATGTTGATATCTCTTGCGGGATCACTACCTACCTCACGTTCAATTGTCAAGAAGCCCTTGTATCCAATGTCTTCAAGCGCCTTGAGATAATTTGTGAAGTCCACCGAGCCTGTTCCGAGCGCAACCTCTTCGAAGTATTTAACGTCATCAAATCCTTCGGGTACGGGATGTACGGCTCTGTAAATAAATTCGGGATTAGCGTCTGCGAGCTTTATGCCGTCCTTGGCGTGAGTATGTACGATGTAATCTCCCAGAGTATAAACCGCTTTTACCGGATCGTCTCCGGTTACCATAACGAGGTTTGCAGGGTCAAGGTTGACCGCAACACCGTGTGAATTGAGTGAATCAAGGAAGCTTTTGAGAGTTTCTGCCGTTTCGGGACCGGTTTCGATAGCAAAGTGAGAGCCGATGCTGTCTGCGTACTCTGCAAGCGCAACACACGCCTCCTGCATGATCTTGTAACGGTCGTGATTCGGATCATTCGGTACAACGCCGATATGAGTCGTTACGATATCGGTTTCAAGCTCCTTTGCAAGATCGAGTATACGCTTGGATTTTTCAATGTATTCGGGATTGTGTACAGCATCGCCGAAGCCGTGGCCGAGGTCGCCGCAGAGAGCCGAGAAGCAAAGACCGTTTGATTTTACCATATCAAGCATCTCGCGTCTTTTTGCCGCATTCATATTCTCGGGAGCGTGCTCACCGTAGGTTGCGTACATCTGAATGCCCTGCGCATTGATCGAAGCTGCCTTTTCAAGTGCTTCGCCAAAGGGAAGTCTGAATGAATCGATGATAACGCCGATAGGGAAATTGTACATAGTGTTTTTTCCTTTCCTGAATTCTGTTTTTAATTAAAATTCTATTGCATTTTTTTGCGAAATATGATAGACTTGATATACACATACAAAGACAGTAAAATCCGGGACGGATCTTGACTGTAGGCAGTTTTATCTGCCTTGTTTTACACGAGTATAGCATATTATTTAAATAAAAGATATAAATATTTTTACCTAAAATGTAAATTTTTTGCTCAGATAACAGCATATCCTGTCTTTTCTTGTGGGCGCGTCAAGAATAAAAACCGAGGGAAGATTAAGCGCTCAATCAAAAAACAGTTCGTATCAGCACAAAAATATAAAAGATTTGCAGAAGGGAGCTATTTATGCCGAAGGATTATTTTGTTGAAGCAAGCGTGAATACTGAGCGTGATATACCGTTCAAGCTTTGCCTCCAGAGCAGTGAAAAGAAGCAGTGTACCGCGTCTGCACATATACACAACGATATGGAGCTTTTGTACGTTATCAAGGGTGACTTTGTGGCGTATCTTAACGGAGCGCGCCACGAATTTTCAACCGGAGATCTGATCGTTATAAATTCCCGTGAGGTACACGCGATCTTTTCGGACAATCATGATGAAAGCTCTTATATAATGTGCCGCTTTGAGCTTGAAAATCTCTGCTTGGCCGGGCATAAATCGGATATGAACAAATACGTTTTGCCGTTTATGATAAATCTCCCGTTTCAGCCGAAGATATTCAAGCGTACAGACCTTGAACGCTACGACGTGCACAAATACATGACCGAGGCGCTCGATGAATATAAAAACGAAAGATTCGGTTACGAGCTTGCTGTAAAAGCTAATATTCTCAAGGTATTCGTGGCGGTGCTTCGTATACGCGGACTTTGGGACAGCGAAAATTCGGATCTTGTTTCAAACAGGATAAACGATATAACGAAGGCGTTTGAATATATCGACAAGAATTATGCCTCCAACATAACAATGGAGGATATCGCAGACAAATGCCTTATGAGCTACAGTTATTTTTCGCGTATGTTCAAGGGAATAACAAAGCTCAATTTCAGTCAGTATCTGTTAAGCGTCCGCCTGCGTGAAGCAGAGTATATGCTTGCGACTACCGATATGCCGATAACCGAGGTTGCATTTGGCTGCGGATTTTCATCATCAAGCTATTTCGTATCAAAGTTCAGAGAACAAAAGGGAATCACTCCAAAGCAATACCGTAATATGATGCAGAAGCACTGATTACCCGAGAAGATTTAAGGCTGAGTATGCGTATATCGCGGCACCTGTAGGCAGAGCAGACTCGTCAAAGCGCACGCCCGGATGATGAAGCGGATGCGCGTATCCGCACCTGCAATCTCCTGCGGCAAGCGCGATCATAACCGAGGGGACTTTATGGGAAATATATGCAAAATCCTCGGAGCCAGACGAGCCGTCTCCCATATCCGAAGCATCTATAGCTTTGCTTCCGAGCAGCTCGCCCAGGTATAATTTAATATCATCTGCAAGCCCGGCGTTGTTTATAAGCGTCGGGCATTCGCTTGTAAAATCCACCTCGGCGCTTGTTCTGAATACGCTTGCAATACCTGTGCTTATTTCGCATATCCTTTGTTTCATAAATTCAAAGACCGTCTGATCAAATGCACGCACACTCCCCTTTAACAGGGCGGTGTCGGGAATAACGTTTGCGCTGTTTCCTGCGTTAAAGACTCCTAAAGTCAGCGCGGCTTTTTGCGAGCTTGCAAGCTCTCGCGCATTGATCTCGCAAAGCGCGCTTGCAATATGCGCGCCGCATATGATCGGATCCCGCCCCTTTTCGGGCATAGAGCCGTGGCATCCCTTGCCGTTTATTTTTATTTCAAACATAGCCGCCGCAGGAGCGCTTACTCCCGCAGGCGCGATTATTGCCGTGCCGCACTCGATCGGCACGCCTGTCATAACGTGCAGCATTATCGCCGCGCTTATGCTTTTGTTGTCAAGTAATCCGTCATCTATCATATCCTTTGCGCCCTCAAGTATCTCCTCGGCAGGCTGAAAAACGAGCAAGACCTCTCCGTTAAGCGCTGCCTCGTGAGCCTTCAAAAGCCTTGCGGCACCGAGAAGCATAGATGTGTGCATATCGTGTCCGCAGGCGTGCATTTTACCGTTTTTTGACGCAAAATCCTCGCCGGACTCCTCACTTATTTCAAGCGCATCCATATCAGCGCGCAAAAGCACACATTTTCCGACACCCCTATTGCCGAGCGTTGCAACAATTCCCGCGCGGCCGCATTTTTGCGGCATTATTCCGATTGCTTCAAGCTCGGCTTTTACCTTTTCTATGCTTTTTTCAACGTCAAAGCCGACTCCCGGATTTGCGTGAAGATATCGCCTGATTTCACTTAAATATGTTGATAATTCATTTGCTTCGATCAGTATATTGTTCACTTTTGTATCCCCTTTAGCATTTTTATTAAGTATTCGACATTTTTCTTTTGTAAATTCGACTTTTCTATTGCAAAAATATAAAATTAGGAGTATAATTCAAATAACAGAAAAATCCCTTGCGGAGGTGGAGAATGAAAACAAAGATAAGAATTATGACAAGCAATATCTGGGGAGATTATTTCGAAAACCCCGTAACTATACGCGAGGATGAGCTTTATGACGTATACTGTCGCTATGCGCCCGACGTTATCGGACTTCAGGAGGCAACGGTTGCGTGGCATCAGAGCACGCTTTTTTCAAGGCTTAAAAAGGAATACACCGAAGTGGATGTAAACGATATCGTTACCGCTTGGTATGTTGAACATGAAAATGATGACGGTGTGCGTGGCGTTACCGAAAGACCGGTATGCAACAGACAGAATTTCGTTCCTCTTTTTTATAAGACAGATAAATACGACTGCGTTGACTGCGGATGGATCCATTTCAGCGAAACCCCCGACCCGTCAAAGTGCGTGACCTGGGCGGTGCTTAAGGATAAAGAAACCGGCACAAGCTTTGGCGTGTGTGCGACTCACTATTGGTGGATGACAGGCCCCGAGCACGACGTTATCCGTGTAAAAAACTCTGTTGAATTAGTGGCTCTTATGAGAAAAATAAGAGAGAAGTATAACTGCACCGTGTTTGCGTTCGGCGACATCAACTGCTACAGAGCGAGTGATGCCTTCAAATACCTTATGGAAAACGGATGCACCGAGCTTCGCGCAGTCGCTAAGGATACAAGTGACGTATGCACACTCCACGGCGATCCCGTAAGAGGCGAGGACGGCAAGTATCGCGGTACTACCACCGATAAGGGCATCGAATATTCGATCGACCATATCATCGCGCTCGGTGAGGTAGAAGCAGAAAAATATTACGTAATTACCGACAAGGACGCGCTTGATGCGACCGACCATTCGCCGGTATATGCTGACATAGAGGTGTGAAAATGGAACTTTTGAGCCAAAGACCCGCAGACGTATCGGGCAGAGAGGATAAAGAACTGCGCGTATACGATTTTTTAGATAACCTCGGAATATCCTATGAGCGTGTTGACCACGCGCCGGCTATGACGATGGAGGATTGTATAGCGATAGATAAAGCGCTCGGCGCGGCTATGTGTAAAAATCTCTTTCTTTGCAACAGACAACAGACCGATTTTTATCTTCTGATGATGCCGGGCGATAAGCCGTTTAAGACAAAGGAGCTGTCCGCACAGCTTGGCACGGCGCGCCTTTCGTTCGCGTCCGAAGCGTTTATGGAAGAATTCCTTGACATAGCCCCCGGTGCCGTAAGCGTTATGGGACTTATGAACGATAAGGGAAACAGAGTTAAGCTGCTTATAGACAAGGACGTGCTTGAGGGCGAGTATATCGGATGCCACCCTTGCGTTAACACCTCAAGCCTGCGTATAAAAACAGATGACGTGGTGAAAAAATTCATCCCGGCAACAAAGCACGAAATTAATATTGTAGAGCTATAAAAATAAGAGCGTTGCGATTTTCGCAACGCTCTTATTTTTGGCTTATTTCAACTACTGTGATCTTGTTATCGGTATAGGTGAATTTTATCTCCCTGCCGCCATAGACCATTCCGTAAATTCTGTCGTCGTGTATATATGAGGGCTTTGGATCGTGCGAGAGTATCGCTTTTATTGTTTGTGCTTCTTTTTCTGTGATACCCTGCGCGACCGTATCGGGCAGATCAACATTCACGCTGTGCTTACGCGTTTTTTCGGCAAAGCCTGCGACAGCATCCGGGATGCTGTCAAATTCGGGCAGATAGGGCTTTATATCGTATATCGGCGTGCCGTTTTTCATATCCGCGCCAAGCACGGTAAGCACGGGACCGTCGGGCGTGTCAAGTTCGATTTTTTCAAGCTTTAATACCGAAAGACCGATAGGATTCGGTCTGAAGGGTGATCGTGTTGCAAATACGCCCACACGCTTGTTTCCTCCGAGCCTTGGCGGACGAACTGTAGGCGAAAACTCGTTTCTTTCAGCCTCGTCGAACTTCCATAGCACCCATATATGCGAAAAATCCTCAAGTCCGCGGAATGCCTCGGGAACGCGGTATTCTTTTTCAAATACGATTCTTGAAACGACCTCGTTTACGATCCCGCCCTGACGCGGCACGCCGAATTTCGTTTCAAAGCCGTTGTATATATAAGCAACAGGTTTCATAGCTTCCATCCTTTTTTCACTTAAAAAGAGTATATCACAAAGAAAACCGTATGTCAAATACGGTTTTCTCTTTTATTCAAAAAAAGCGCGTTTATATTCAAAAAACCGAGGTGCCCGTGCTATGTAAATCGCCGTTTTTATGTCGTATAATGTGAGTGTAAGGCAGAGATGCAGACAAAAACAAACGAAACGGAGATGATCAAATTGCGGTAGCGTAAGCGAGAATATGTTCGCAAAAACAGAAACAAAACAACCTATTAAAATGAAATGGAGAAACAAAAAATGAAACCAAACGTAACCTGTGATCTTTTAAGATTTATTTTAGTCCTCTTAACAGTAGTCAGCGCGATAACGCTTTCAACATTTTACGTGCTTGTCGCACCTTACGGCGAGCTTTCACTCAGACTTTTCGCCGCGGCGGTATCCCTCTTTCAGTTCTTCGCTCTTTTCGCGATATATCATCCTATCCTTAAAGGACGAGCGCAGCTCTCCCGTGGTACAGCTCTCTTGATACTGCTTACACGAGCGATGACAGACCTTGTATTTTTAGGTGCGGCGATAACAAAGGGACGCTGGTTTTCGATAAGCTTTTTAACCCGATTTGATATGTTACCCGAATGGTATTTCTTAGCCTTTCTTATCTTGGCTGTGGTATTTATAGTCTTTTCACGCAAGACCTTTTACGCATTCGGTGTGCTTGTGGTAGCCTATTTAGCATATCTTGCCTACCTTAATGTGGGCACGATGAGCTGGTTTATAATTGCTTTTTCGGTAACACACCTTTTGTGGTTCGTAGCCTGGATACTTACTGCTGCTCAGACTATACCCGATGAATCGCTTACCTGGAATCTTGCAGTAAAATTTTTCAAGTATGCCTTCGGCGTGGCACTTGAGGATGACGAGGACGCCGATAAACAGAAATAAAATCAACTCACTTTCCAAATACTATGAAAATTGCTTTCTTAACATTAAAATACGTGCCGCCATAGCGTGAGCATTTGCTTTCAACTCCTATTGCATAATATACCCCCTTCTATTGAATTAAAACAAATCCTTTTCCCCTAATGATAAATTACGCTTAAAGGCTTCTGGTATAAGCTTTTATAATCTTCCCCCAACTTATAAACAACAAAATTATTGAAAGGAAACATAACAATGAAAAACGTATTCACAAAGACAATCGCTTTAATGCTTGCGATAATAAGCATATTTTCAACCTGCGCAGTGCTTGCACCCGTGAGCGCGCTCAGCAATAACGTACACGACATCCTGTTTGACTGGGAGTACTATTACGCAGCTAATTCCGACGTTGCCAAGGCTTTCGGCAGAGACCCCGCCGAGCTCAGATGGCATTACGACAACTATGGTAAAAACGAGGGCAGAGCTCCCTCCAAGCTTTTCAATCCCAAGGAATATCTCGCTTTGTATTCAGACCTTAAAAATCATTTCAGAAACGATTACAAGGGCGCGTACAACCATTTCGTAAGCTATGGTATAAACGAATCGCGTCAGGCAAGCTCAAAGTTTTCGGTAAGCATTTACAAGGCAAACTACGAGGATCTTCGCAAGGCCTTTGGTAACAATAATCTGCTTTATCTCAAGCATTACCGTGAATACGGTGAAAGAGAAGGCCGTAACGCTGTCAAGAAGATAAGCACAACCTCCAATAACAGAGCAAACGGTAACACGACCGTGCTTTCCCCCAAGCCTATTATTGAAAACGGCTACTATGCTGTCGGAAGCGGTAACTACGTGTGGAACGTTCAGTTCGCGCCCACTACAGGTATTGGCAACTTCTGCCTTGATCCGCTTGACTATCAGGCTCACGAGGTATTTTATATCCAGTACGTTGCATCCAAAAACGCGTATTATATAACTCCCATTTACCGTCAGGGCGAGGCGGCTGCCAACGCTCTTTACGGCAAGGACTGCTCAGTCGGTAGCCAGATGAAGCTTCATCCGTCAAACACAAGTGATACCGCAAGCCTCTGGCATATTACCGCAAGCAATCAGGGCTTTAAGTTCCAG
>JAFQPF010000034.1 GCA_017411885.1 Clostridia bacterium | reverse complement strand
TCCCGTGATCGCAAGCTTTTCGCAGGGTGAAAGCTTAAAGAAAAGCTCCATTTCCGAGGTCAGTATCGCGCCGTTTTCTACGGCTTTTACAAGCGCGGGCAGATCCTTTCTGATTCCCGGAGCCTTTATTATAATATCGGCGTCGACAGAGTCAAGATAGCCTTCTCCAAGCTTAAACGAAACGCCTTTTTCTTCAAGAGATGAGATAAACTCATTATCAAAGCCACCGCGCTCTTTTTTATCGTGCGCGATTATTTTGGCCTTGTGTGAAAGCAGAAAATCGATAAGAGGAGTGTTTGATACTCCAAGTCCGAGCAGAGCCACTCTCTTACCATTGATATATTCAAAAAATTCTTCAAGCCTTGTCATATTCTGTCCCTTTCCGACCGGAAGCACGGTCGCTTTATCTGTATAATCTTATGCAAAAGCTCACTTATATATATCTCCGCCGAACACGATGCCCTTTTTGGGGTCAAGCGTGACCGCGGTGTTGCTTGTGAGTATTTTCGTTGCGCCCGCGGCACCGATAATTGCGGGAATATCAAACGCGCGCGCGAGTATCGCACCGTGTGAATCCTCGCCTGCCTGTTCGCAGATAATGCCTTTTGCGTTACGCACGATATCAATAATTTTGTTTGTAGTATAGGGAATAACGAGTATCGAGCCGCTTTTGAAATTATCAAGCGCGTCCTTTTCGCTCTGACAAACGCAAAGCTCCGAGCAAACGGCGCGGCTTCCGATACCTGTTCCGGTAACGAGCGTGTCGCCGATTATTGCGACCTTTATCATATTGGTCGTGCCCGAAAAACCGAGCGGTGTGCCTGCGGTCAATACGGCAAGATCTCCGAGCGATACGAGAGAAGAATCAAGCGCACGGCTTACCGCGTGGTCAAAAAGCTCATCTGTGTTTGATTTTTCTTCGATCAGCACCGGGTAAACGCCCCAGGAAAGCATAAGCTGTCTGCAGGTCTTTTCTATGGGCGTGCAGCCGATTATTGCCGTTTTCGGTCTGAAACGGCTTATCATTCGTATTGTTTTGCCCGATTTTGAAACGGCGATTATCGCCTTTGCGTCAAGATCGAGCGAGGTGGTGCAGGCGGCATGTGATACCGCTGTTGTCACGCCTAAAAAGCCCTTGGGCGACAGGCGTGAAAATCTGCTTGAATAGTCTATGTCGCTTTCGGTGCGCATCGCTATCTTTACCATAGTGCGCACGACCTCTGCCGGATGCTTTCCGATAGCCGTTTCGCCCGAGGTCATAAGCGCGCTTGAGCCGTCGTATATCGCGTTTGCCACGTCTGTTATCTCAGCTCGTGTCGGACGCGGATTTTTTGTCATGCTTTCAAGCATCTGTGTTGCGGTAATTACAGGCTTTCCTGCCGTATACGCCTTTGATATGATGCTTTTCTGAATTATCGGTATATCCTCAAGCGGTATTTCAACGCCAAGATCGCCGCGCGCGACCATAATTCCGTCGGATACGCTTAAGATCTCATCGATATTGGCTACTCCCGCGCCGTTTTCTATTTTTGCGATAACGAGTATGTCCTCTCCGCCGTTTTCTTCAAGCAGACGCCTTATTTTCAATATATCATCGGCGCACTGAGTAAAGGATGCGGCGATAAAATCAAAATCCTCCTTGATACCGAAGAGGATATCCTCACGGTCGCGCTCCGAAAGAAAATCAAGTGAAAGATGCGCGCCCGGAACGTTTACGCCCTTGTTATCCGACACCTGACCGCCGCTTATAACCCGGCAGACTATCTCGCGCTCGTCAAGCCTTTCTACAGAAAGCTCAATGAGCCCGTCGTCTATAAGTATACGGCTGTCGCGCGTAATATCCTTATAAAGCCCGGTATGTGTTATCGAAACCTTTGTATTGTCGCCCGGGGTGTCGTAAAGACAGAGAGTGAAGCTGTCTCCGTCGTTTAATGTAACCGGAGAGCTTTCAAAGGTCTTTATCCGTACCTCCGGCCCCTTTGTGTCAAGAAGCAGGGGAGTGTGTAAACCGAGTCTTTCGCGGACTGCCTTGAAGCGGTCGATCTTTTCCTTGTGCTGCTCGCGTGAGCCGTGGGAAAAGTTGATTCTTGCCACGTCCATGCCCGAAAGAAGCATTTCCTCAAGCACGCCTTCGCTTTCGCAGGCAGGACCGAGCGTGCAAACTATTTTGGTCTTTTTCATATTCTTACCTCAGCATATGGAAATTTGAAATTAGTATTGCCAGACGCCGGGGATTTAATCGTTTTTGAGCGCCTTGAGAGCGAAATAAACGCCGACGTTTGCCTCGGCATCCGCGCAGGCGCGGTGTGCCTCTTTAAGTTTTACGCCGAAAAGCTCGCTTAAATATTCAAGCTTTATTTTCTGCCAGCCGTATTTTTCCTTAAGAGTTGCCGCGTATTCGCAGGTGTCAAAATATTCGTTTTTAAACTCTATCCCTGCCTTGCCTGCCGCACGGCAGATAAAGGGGAGATCGCTTGTTTTGATGCTGTGGCCGACAAGCACGTGGTCACCGGCAAATTCAAAGAATTTCTTTATAACCTCATCAACGGGCGGCTTGTCTGCAACCATTTCATCGGTGATGTGAGTGAGCCTTACAACGTGAGGCGTGATCGGTCTGCCGGGGTTCGCAAGCATCGAAAAGCGATCGGTTATAACGCCGTTTTCAACCTTGAGCGCGCCGATCTCGGTGATCTGCGCAGGTCCGTCACCGCTTAATGCACCAAGCGAGCCGGTCGTTTCTATGTCAAGTGCCACGAAGGTGTCAAAATCGGGTGATTTGATTTCGTGAAGAACTGTCGGATACGGGCTTGATTTTACAAAATAATCCACGTTCATAAGCTTGAGCTGATCGAGCGTGCGGTGGAAGGTTTCCTCAGAGCAGTTAAGCGTTATTTCAGCGCTTGCGAAATCCGTGTCCGCGGTGCGCACGATCCCGGGCAAACGTCCGTTTGCCACCTTGACGATCGCATCTCTGAAGGCAAAAACGTCGTCAAGCTTAAGCGTTTCAAAATATTTTGCGAGCATAACGGGAGCAAGGCTTGCGCAGGTTGTCTCGATCGAGGAAATATCGCTT
>JAFQPF010000033.1 GCA_017411885.1 Clostridia bacterium | reverse complement strand
ACTCCGGCGTGGTCCTGATGGTTACAGGTTCCGTAAAGCATCAAGGGCCTTCCGTTTAAGATAAATCCGTGTTCAGCATCAGCAGAGATAGTTCTGAAGCCAAAAATATCGCTTACGCTGTCCTTTTGTCCGTCATCGGTTACAAGATACGCGCTTGCGCTGTAAAGCTCGGGAGTGTCTATATCCCAAATCTTTGGTGATTTTACGGGGATAGTGACAGTAGTAAAGGCGTTGGAATCGGGCGGACAGATGCAACTGCTTTCCGAGCGTCCTATTATTTCGTCATTATATTTAAGTTCAACTGCTACCTTACAGGAGGATGAAACGTAGGACACGTTTTCGATCTCTGTCTGACACTCTACCTGCCATGTGTCGCCGCCGTCTGCGTCGGGATATGAGTTTACACATCCCTTTACGGGAGCAAGCGGCTTTATAAAAAGACCGTTGTGCGCGATATGAACGGGGTTCTTGGCATAAAGGCGCACGTGACGGTATATACCCGCGCCCTCGTACCACCAGCCCTCTGTGGTAAGTCCGTCTATACGTACCGCAAGCGTGTTGAGTCTGTCGCCAAACCACGCGCGGTCGGTTATATCTATTGAAAGCGGAGCGTAAGCAGAAAATGAACGTCCCATAAGCGAGCCGTTGAGATACACCTCTGCAGTTACAGCCATACCCTCGAAATCAAGCAACAGCTGACATCCCTTAAGGCTTTCGTCCAATCTGAATGTCTTTCTATACCACGCATTGTCGCGTGTCTTGTAGCCGTGGGAAATAAGGTTAGCCGCACTAAAATCAGTATCGGTCAGATAATCATGCGGAAGGTCGACCTCACGCCACAAGCTGTCGTCAAAATCCATTCCGCCGGCACCTGTGACACCGCCTGCCTTACATTTGGCGTATGAGGTGGAATGAGAACCGTTTTTTGATTCATCTATATCTCCGAAGTGGAATTTCCACTGCTTATCAAGGTTGAATATTATTCTGTTATCGATCATAGGTATTGCTCCATAGAAATAATATATATAATAAACCATTGTAAATTATATCATCACAGTCGCATTTTGTCAAGAGATAAGGCTTTCTGCGGCAAGCAAAAATCCGCCAATGGCAAAATGCCGTTGGCGAATCTTATCATTCGTAATCTACGACGTCTACCCAGGAAAGCAAAAACTCACGTTCCTCGGGCTTACCCTTTACCGATTGCGACGCGGCTACGATAGGAAGCCACTTATCGATATACTGTCTTGCTGTATCGCTCTTTTTGCAGAAAAGCTTCATATACTTTTCGGCAAGAGCATCCTTTTTGGCAAGCTTGAAAAGCAAATAGGTACGCGCCGTATCAGCCGAGGCGTTACCCTGAGTCGCGTGCGACCAGTCAAGTATATATGCCTTTCCAGTGCCTTTTTCTATTATGATGTTCGAGGGGTTAAAATCTCCGTGGCACACCTTATTATGCTTCGGCATACCGTCAAGACGGGTATGGAGCTCATATCTTGTTGTCGCATCAAGATCACTTTCGTCGATCTTGCGCATCATTTTGTCCTTAAGCTTGTTCAAAAGCGGTGAGCGCTTGGTATGCACCTCCATCTGAAGATCGACAAACATTTCAAGGTACTCATCCTCTTTATCGGGATTCTTTTCCATAAGAGAAGCAAGCGTTTCTCCCTCTATATACTGAGTCCTCATCGCCCATTTTCCATCAACAAGCATTACCTCGAGCATACTCGGAACGTTGAGTCCCGTTTCCTCAACTCTCGCCTGATTAAGCGCTTCGTTGAGTACGCTTGCCTTTGAATAGCTGTTATCAAACACCTTTACTATCGTATCTCCGTCGAGATAAAGTGTTTTGTTTGTTCTTTCGGCAAAAACCTTATCAAAGCTCATATTTTTCCCCTTTCTTATTTACCGTAATATGCATTAAGATACATTTCTTTGATTTCGCTCATAAGCGGATAACGCGGATTTGCACCCGTACACTGGTCATCAAACGCCTGCTCAACCATATCGTCAAGACGCTCAAGGAAATCTGACTCATCGGGAACGTAATCGCGGATAGTCGGCTTGATTCCAACCCTTTCCTTGAGCTCGTCGATAGCCTTTATAAGACCTTCTACCTTGTCTTTGTCAGTCTTACCCTTGATTCCGAGATAATCGGCAACCTCTGCGTATCTTGCAAGTGTATGCGGATGGTCATACTGCGGGAAGGTACCCATCTTTACCGGTGTTTCGCTTGCATTGAAGCGGATGACCTCGTCGATCATAAGCGCATTTGCAACTCCGTGAGGAAGGTGGTGGAATGCACCGAGCTTGTGTGCCATTGAATGACATACGCCGAGGAACGCATTTGCAAAAGCCATACCTGCCATTGTTGCGGCGTTTGCCATCTTTTCCCTCGCTTCAGGATCATTTGCGCCGTTTTCGTATGCACGGGGGAGATATTAAAATATCATCTTGAGTGAGCGAAGCGCAAGACCGTCCGTATAATCGGTCGCAAGCATTGCCGCGTAAGCCTCAAGCGCGTGAGTTACAGCGTCAATACCGGATGCCGCGGTAAGGCCCTTGGGCGCGTTCATCATAAGATCTGCATCCACTATCGCCATTTTCGGGAGAAGCTCATAGTCTGCAAGAGGATATTTCGTGCCTGTGGTCTCGTCGGTAATAACCGCGAAGGGCGTTACCTCAGAGCCGGTTCCTGCAGACGTCGGAACTGCGATAAAATATGCTTTTTCGCCCATTTTCGGGAAGGTATACACTCTCTTACGGATATCCATAAAGCGCATTGCCATATCCATAAAGTCAACCTCGGGATGCTCATAAAGCACCCACATGATCTTTGCCGCATCCATAGCCGAACCGCCGCCGAGCGCAATAATAACGTCAGGGTTAAATGAGCTCATAAGTCTTGCGCCTTCCTTAGCACAGGCAAGGGTGGGATCAGGCTCTACGTTTGAAAATACCGTATACATGATACCCATTTCGGCAAGCTTGCTTTCTATATTCTTTGTGTAACCGT
>JAFQPF010000032.1 GCA_017411885.1 Clostridia bacterium | reverse complement strand
GTATTTTTTATTATGCCTGAAAGCTTCACCCATGCCTCCAAGAGCTGTTCGGGTTGTATCTTTTCCTGCACGGGCGCACCTCCTTTGAAAAGTTCACTTTGTGAACTAATACTATTATACAATAAATCACCTCACTTGTCAATAGGTAAGCGGGATTTGCTTTTTCAGCTTATATTCGGTTTGTCCATATTTAATATTGTTTTTTATATTGACTTTAATGCTTTCCTGTGTTACTATTGAATCGGTACGACAGTATTTGAATATAAAGGAGATTATTATGTTTTCATATATCGAAAAGATCGCTTCGCTTATGAGTGAAGCGGATAAAAAGGAATACGAACGTATATATGCGCCGCGCGTGGTAGCAATACCGCCTGCTGATTCACGAAGAGACGTATGCGTATGCGCAGACGGAGAGATCCGCGCTTACGGCGCAAGAGATAAAAAAGTGCCGTTTATTGATGAATCGGGTGTCAGAACCTACATAGCCTCGCGAGACGGCGGTCTCAGCTGGAAGGAATATGTGGCGGATCCCGACGATATCGGCGCTTGCGTAAAAATTCCGTGGACAGGAAGATACATCACGGTCAAGGGCAGAATCGAGGATGACGAATACGGAGCGCGCGGTGTCGGAAGCCGCTATTTTTCGGATATCGGCCCGGGTGACACAAATCCCGAAATTGACGTGATTCCCGACGTGAAGATATCTCTTGACAATTTCCAACCGTATTGCGACGAGCTGTCGCGTAAAATCTTCGCTCCTGCGTATCATATAGATGAGCACGGCGGATACCATCTGAAGATGCTTGTGTCGGATAATGACGGTGTAAGCTTTAGGTGCATAGAATTTCCCGAAATACCGCGTTTTGAAATGAAATGGCCGCACAAGAGCCTCAGATGGGAAAATAACGGAGCAGAACCGTCGGTGACAAGACTTGCAAACGGCCCCTTGTGGATGATCATCCGCACCTCACACGACTATATGTACGAATCCTTTTCATATGACAACGGTGAAAGCTGGTCGACTCCCGCACCGAGCAGATTTCATCTGACTCTGACAACGCCTTATCCGTTAACTCTTTCTGACGGCAGAACTATTTTATTCTGGAACAATACTCATCCGCTTCCCGAATTTGATAAGGATGAATATTATCCGCCGATCGGGCAGGGAACAAAGCTCGGACTCGGCGAGGACGTGTTTACAAACCGCGACGTTTCGCATTGCGCGATAACAGAGGACGGTGGAAAGAGCTTTATCGGATGCCGTGAGCTTTTGAAGAGCCCTATAAGAAACTCGTCATACTACCGTGCTGTGGGGGATGAGTATTCAAGCAACGATAAAAGCGTACATCAGTTCCAGGCGATAGAGCTCCCTTATGGCAAGGTGCTTGTTTCTGTAGGACAGAATACAGCGTCGAGAAGACTTGTAATATTTGATATCAGGTGGCTATACGAAAAAGAGAGAATCGAAACCTTCAGACAGGGACTTGAAAACGTTACGACTCACGGCTTTATAAGAGGATACTGTGAATCAAACAAGCATGAGGGCCCGGGACACTGTCAGTGGAACAGAATAAGCACGGTCTATCCAATGCCCGATCCTGCCGGAGGTAAGCGACGCGAGGTACAGCAGTTTGCATATAGCGACGACCCGAGGCTTATAAATGGTCTTTCGGGTATGACCTGGAATTATCCTGCCTCATTTATGGGACACATTGAGCTTGAATTATACCGCGCAAAGGCAGGACTCAGAGTAAGCCTTTGCGACACGTGGATAAACCCAACCGATGATACGGTGTCGCATTTTGCAAAGTTCACCTTTGAAGCAGACGAAAAGGTATTGCCGGAAAACAAATGGGTGACTCTCTGCCTTGATTTTGACGTAAAATCGGGCACACTTGAATACAGCGTAGACGGCGAAAAGCTCGGAAAATCAAAGCTTCAGAGCGATTCTCCGATCGGTCTTTCTTATCTTCATTTGCAAACGCTTGCGCGTGAACGTGATTTTGAGGGAAGCTATCTGCGTGAGATCAGAATGAGATAAATACTGAAATATAAAAGCTCCTGTCAGGCGCACTTTTGCTTTGACAGGAGCTTTTGCTTACAGATTTGTTTACTTTTCACTTTAACGGATACAATATAATACGTAAAGAACGCAGATGGATAGTATTCCGGTATAAAGGAGAAAAGTAATGAAGAAAAGAATTATGAAACTGTTCAAGAGCCTTTTTGAAGGGCTCGGAGTTCTTGCTGTGAATGCAGGCGCGATCATAGCAGAGCTTGATGAATAAAATAATTCGCCCGAAGGTTTCATCCCTTCGGGCGAACTATTATTTATTGTCCGGAACTCGTATTCTTGTTGTTTCTCATAATTTCTGCGTAGCGTAACATTTGCTTGCGGGAGGACATACCGAGCTTTCCGAGCAGATTGTGATTGTGATATTTAAGCGTGCTTTCCTTTATTCCGGTGATTGAAAGTATCTCCTTGACACTCTTTCCTGCAAGATAATATTCAAACAGGTTGCGCTCCGATTCGGTAAGCGTCTGGAGTCCTGCGATAAAATACTGATAATCGTCCGGGTCGATCTCGTTCTTGCGCGAATAGGCAAGTCGCTCCATCTTTGCCTCTACGCGGCTGAGATCGTTCTTTGCGTTTGTGTATTTTTCTTCGATCTTCTTGAAATCGGACAATGCACGGTCATATTCTGCCTTCAGACGCAGCTTTTCCTCTTCAGCCTCACGATGTTTGTTTTCAAGGGTTGAAAGCGTTTCTCCGTGTGCTTTTTCCTGGTTGTTCAGATATTCGATCAGGTCGAGTATTTCCGGAATATCCGAGGTTGCCTGAGCGCGCTTGTCGGATTTTATCTGTTCAAGAGCTGAAAGTAAAGGCGCCAAGAAGCGCTTGCTGAAGAACTGACAGAAGCTTACCGTGAAAAAGAGTAAAAGTATAACGAATACCGCACTTTGAGCGTAGCCTGCGTATACGGCACGGTCATAATCGTTTTTCGGTATCATAACCACAAGCAGATGCTTTTCCCCCTTCGGTGACAGGGAAATTCTTTTGGTCAAGCCGAAATATGAAAAGCTTTCATCCTTGAAAACTGCAAAGCCATTGTCCTTCTTTGATACAGCATAATCCTCGGTCAGCTTATGAAAATGTCCGTCCGAGCTCGAGCAGCTCAGCACTTCCGAGGTTATAAGAATGTTTTCGTGGTCTGTTGCTAACAAACAGGAAAGATGCGCAAGCTTTGAGGGCTGCTTGTGATAGGTCGCAAAATAGCTTGAGCTTATTTCGTATCCGCAGATGCCCAAGAAGTCACCGTTTTCACCGAGCATAGGCACGGTAAGGAGCAATACCTGCTCGTTTGTGCCGGGCAATAACGCAAGATTTGTGATATAGAACGCTTTTTCAAGCGGCAGACTTGCTGTGCCGGTTATTTTGGCGTAATCGGGAAACAGGTCGGTAGAAAACTCAAGCCGCCATTTTCTGTGTGGTGTGATCTTGTGCTTTTTTGCCACGGCCGGTATTCCGCGATACATAAGTATCTCCGATGCAATAGGATTATAACCGTTCACCTGCAGATACAAGCCTGTTTTTGAGCTTGAAGCTGTGGGGATACTGCTGTTTGCCGTCGTGTTGAGCATAACGAATACGCCCGAAGAATCGGTTTGCAAAAGCTTGTTGCGCAACGGCTCGATCATATTTTCCTGAATATTAACGATCGTTTCCGAATTGTCGTTCAACTCGGAAAAGCGTATACCCTGCGCGGTAAGCTCGTTTTCGAGAATGACGCTCATTTCTTTTGAAAGGGTGATCGCCGAGGCGGCAAGGTGATCAAAGTGCGCGCAAATGTCCTTTTCAAAGACCTCCATCTGAATTTCCAGAGAATCCGTAAAGCTATCCTTTGTGTTGCTTGTGTGTACGATTATAGGAAGACCGATCGCAAGAATGATAAGTAAGAGTACGGTCAGCAGAAGCATATATGCGAAAAGCTTACGCTTAAGTGACCATTCGGAATAATTCAGAACGGTGAATTTTCGCATACCTATACCTCACTTAACCGATGTTTTTGAAATATTCCCACATTTCGGCAACGACAGAGTTGACATCTTCTCCGTTTTGGATACGGCTTATAAACAAGCTCTGATTTTCGCGAAGATATTCATAAAGAGCGTTGGTCTTGTCGTAAAAGCCTTCAAAATCGGGGCGCACGACCGGAATATATTCGTCGTGCATAGTCTTTATAGCGTTGTAAAGTGAAGCGTAACCGCTGTCCTCAAAGCTGTAGTCATTGATCGCGTCAAAGGCACCGTTTGTGACAGGCATATAGCCGGTGCTTACAACGAAATCAAGATTTCTCTTGCTCTGAGTAAACCATTTTACAAATTCGTATGCGGCCTCAGCCTTGCGATCATCGGTTTTATAAGCGCAAAGGCCGACACCTGTCTGAGGCATATATTCATTTTCTCCGCCCGAAGCAGGTAACGCGAGCACCTTAAGATCCATCGGCTCGGAGGTGTTATCGGGATAAATTATAGTGTCGTTATAATAACCTACCGCGGCAGACGAGCCTATACCGCAAAGCACCTCACCGGTCATAACCTGCGTGTTTGCGTAAAGATCGGATACGGTCGTGTGTCCGAGTGCAATCGAGCGCGCAAAGGCTTCAAATGCGCTCTTTATTCTTTCGTCATTTGAATCGTACCAGCCGTTTTCGGTATACTCGAGCTCACCGTAACGTGAAAGAATATCAAGCTCTATATGGCGGATCAGGTAGTCAAAGGCGCAAAATGCCTTGCCGTCCGACCATTCAT
>JAFQPF010000031.1 GCA_017411885.1 Clostridia bacterium | reverse complement strand
TAATCTCCCGACGTCACAAAAAGAAAAAGGGAGCAAAAATCACTCCGCCAAAATCGGTTGTTGAAGCCCAAAACAAGCTCCCGACAGCAAAGCCTGTGCAACACAACGCAAATCACTCGGATACTGTCAGAATAGTTAACGGCAGAGTGTTGCCAAGATCAAGCGCCGAAATAAAGCGCGATAAAACGCCGAAAAACAATTCCTCACAGAGCGTTAATAACGCAAACAAGGACTCATAAATTTAATATTTGTGCATTTTTTACCGCTTTACACAAAAAAATAAATACCTTTTTTGAAATTTCGTTTATTTTTATCTTGCATTTTTTAATAATAAAGTGTATAATAGATAGCAAGTAAATTATTATTTTGCAATTTGCACTTCCAAAATCTTGCATTTTGCATCTCAAAAAGGATATATCCGTATATGAATTACACCACCCTTACAATAGAAGCGGCTAAAAATGAGCACGCAAAGCTTATAAAAGAATACGGCGAGCTTAAAGCAAAGGGGCTTAAGCTTGATATGTCGCGCGGAAAGCCCGGAAAGGCTCAGCTTGATATTACAATGGATATGATGTCTGCGATCTCGCCGGACACCGACTGCTTAAGTGAAAACGGCTTTGATTGCCGTAACTACGGTCTGCTTGACGGTATCCCCGAAGCAAAGCGTCTTTTTGCCGAGCTTTTAGGCTTAAAGGAAAGCCGTATACTCGTTGCAGGCAATTCAAGCCTTAATCTTATGTACGATTCTGTCGCAAGAGCAATGCTTTACGGAGTTATCGGCTCAGAAAAGCCCTGGTCAAAATACGACAGCATCAAATTTCTCTGCCCTGTTCCCGGCTACGACAGACATTTTGCAATCTGTCAGTCGCTTGGCATTGAAATGATAAACATACCGATGACCGAAAGCGGTCCGGATATGGATCTCGTTGAAAAGCTCGTGCTTGAGGACGAAAGCATCAAGGGCATATGGTGTGTGCCGAAATTTTCAAATCCCGGCGGCATCGTTTACTCGGACGAAACGGTCAAGCGCTTTGGCGCGCTTAAAACCGCCGCAAAGGATTTCAGAATCTTCTGGGATAATGCTTACGCGGTACACGATCTTGATATCGACTTTCCCGAAAAGCTTCTCGACATTTTCACAGAGGCTGAAAAACACGGAAACCTTGACAAGATCTTCTACTTCGCATCTACCTCAAAAATTTCCTTCCCCGGCTCGGGCGTGGCTATTATGGCGGCAAGCGAAGATAACCTCGCACAGATCAAAAAGGTCCTTACAGTACAGACTATCGGCTTTGATAAGCTTAATATGCTCCGCCATACAAGATATTTTAAGGACGCAAACGGCGTATTTGATAAGATGCGCGAGCACGCGGCGATCCTAAAACCCAAGTTTGAAATCGTTCTTGACACACTCAAAAGAGAGCTTGGTGAATCAGGTATCGCAAGCTGGACAGAGCCTAAGGGCGGATACTTTATCAGCCTTGACGTATACAATGGCTGCGCAAAGCGCGTGTATCAGCTTATGTGCGAGCTTGGCGTAACACTCACACCGGCAGGTGCTACCTTCCCTTATGGAAAGGACCCCGATGACAAGAATATCCGTATTGCTCCCACATTCCCCCCGAATGATGAGCTTAAGTCTGCAAGCGAGATACTTTGCCTTTGCGTAAAGCTCGCGGCACTTGAAAAAATTTATAATATCTGATAACAAAAACGAAACGGACACTTCCCTTTGAAGTGTCCGTTTTTTCATTTGCTTTGCCTTTTTTTGTCTTTTGCAAGGCATTTTTTGATATACTGTCCCGTATACGAGCGCTCGCACTCTGCAACCTGTTCGGGCGTGCCCGCACAGACAAGCGTGCCTCCGTTATCTCCGCCCTCGGGCCCGAGGTCGATGATATAGTCGGCGCACTTTATCACGTCAAGATTATGCTCAATAACGATGATGCTGTTGCCTGCGTCAACAAGTCGGCTCAGCACCTCAAGAAGCTTTTTCACGTCCGCGCTGTGAAGTCCTGTCGTCGGCTCATCAAGAATATATACGGTCTTGCCTGTCGGACGCTTTGAAAGCTCTGTTGAAAGCTTTACTCTCTGAGCCTCACCGCCCGAAAGGGTGGTCGAGGATTGTCCGATCTTGATGTATCCGAGTCCGACGTCCTGCAAGGTCTGAAGCTTACGCGCTATCCTCGGCAGGCTTGAGAAGAATTCCACTCCCTCGTCAACCGTCATATCAAGCACGTCGAATATGCTCTTGCCCTTATATCTGACCTCAAGCGTATCGTGATTGTATCTCTTTCCCTTGCATACGTCACAGGTGACGAAAACGTCGGGGAGAAAATGCATTTCTATGCGCTTGACACCGTCTCCCTCGCAGGCCTCGCAGCGTCCGCCCTTTATGTTAAAGGAAAACCTGCCCGCGCCGTAGCCGCGCATCTTCGCGTCGGGTGTTTGCGCAAAAAGCTCTCGTATATCTGTAAAAAGGCTTGTATAGGTCGCCGGATTGGAGCGCGGCGTGCGTCCGATAGGGCTTTGGTCTATAGCTATTACCTTATCAAGGTTCTCGATACCCTCGATCCTGTCGTGCTTACCCGGATGAGTGTTTGCGCGGTTAAGCTCACGCGCAAGCTTGTTTAAGAGTATCGAATTGATAAGCGAGGATTTTCCCGAGCCCGAAACGCCCGTTACGCAGACGAATTTTCCAAGCGGTATCTCCACGTCGATATTTTTAAGATTGTTCTGTCTTGCGCCTATTATTTTTATGCTTTTTCCATTGCCCTCTCTGCGTGTTCCGGGCACAGGGATACATTCACGTCCGGAAAGAAACGCGCCTGTAACCGATGCGGGATTTTTCATAAGCTGTGCAGGTGTGCCTGCGGCGATAACCTCACCGCCGTGGATACCGGCACCCGGCCCTATATCTACAACATAGTCCGATTCCTCGATCGTTTCCTCATCGTGTTCAACTACGATAAGGCTGTTGCCGAGATCGCGCAGACGCTTCAGCGTAGCGATCAGCTTGCAGTTATCCCTTTGATGAAGTCCGATGCTCGGCTCATCGAGAATATAAAGCACTCCCATAAGTGCCGAGCCTATCTGTGTCGCAAGTCTTATTCTCTGCGCCTCTCCGCCCGAAAGCGTGCCTGCCTTACGCGCAAGCGTGAGGTATTCAAGTCCTACGCTCTTAAGAAATCCAAGGCGCGATCTTATCTCCTTGAGTATTTCTCTTGCGATCTGCTCTTGTGAAGGAGTAAGCGTAAGCCCCTCGGCAATTTCAAGAGCCGCGCTTACCGAATGACGACAGAATTCGTCTATATTAAGTCCGCCCACAGTTACCGAAAGCGAGTTGTCGTTAAGTCTTCGTCCGCCGCATTTCGGGCAGTCGACAAACTCTATAAATTCCTCGTAATACTCGTTCTGCATCATATCAAAACGCTGTTGAACGATGTTCACAACACCGTCAAAGGTCACGTCCTTGCGATGCACTACTCCGTCATACGAGCGGACAACGAAGAATTTTTCATCCCCAGTTCCGTAAAGAAGCTTGTTAAGCGCATCCTCGGGAATGTCCTTTATCGGAGTATCTATGTCAAAGCCGTATTTTTCGCCCACCTTTGAAATAAGCGGGCCCATCCAGGTATCCTCGTCAACCGTCTTGAAGCCGTTTACCTGAAGCGCGCCCTCACGCATAGTGAGCGTTTTGTCGGGAATTATTCTGTCGGGCGAGATTATTCTCATCTCACCAAGTCCCGCACAGTGCGGACACGCACCTGCCGGATTATTAAAGGAAAACATACGCGGCGAAAGCTCACCGAGGCTTATGCCGTGCTCAGGGCAGGCGTAATTCTGTGAAAAAGAAAGCTCCTCTCCTTCATCTCCGTCACGGCCGAGCACCGCGATTATCACGTTACCCTCGGCAAGCGACAGTGCCGATTCCACCGAATCGGCAAGTCTGGCACGCATATCTTCACGCATAACGAGTCTGTCAACTACGATCTCAATGCTGTGCTTTTTATTTTTGTCAAGCTCGATCTGCTCGTCAAGCTCATACATATTGCCATCCACGCGCACACGAACAAAGCCTTTTTTCTTTGCCTGCTCAAGCACCTTTTCGTGGCGTCCCTTTTGCGCCTTGACAACAGGGGCAAGCACCAAAAATCTGCTTCCCTCTTTAATTTTAAGTATTCTTTCGATTATCTCGTCGGTCGTTTGCATTTTTATCTCTCTGCCGCATATCGGACAGTG
>JAFQPF010000030.1 GCA_017411885.1 Clostridia bacterium | reverse complement strand
TGACCGTACTGACCGTGACCGCCCGACTGCTTCTTGTGCTTACCTTCAGCCTGAACCTTCTTTTTGATCGTTTCGCGGTAGGGAATGATAGGAGCTTCAAGAGCTACGGATGTACCGAAGCGCTGCTTGAGCTTTGCCGAAACAACGTCAAGGTGAATATCACCAAGACCGGAGATAAGAAGCTGCTTTGTTTCAGCGTTGTTTTCATACTTGATGGTAAGATCTTCTTCCAAAAGCTTGGAGATACCGGAGGAGATCTTATCCTCGTCGCCCTTAGCCGCAGGCTTGATAGCCATTGTATAGAAGGGCTCGGGAACGCTTACGGGAGCGTACTTAGTGCTTCCGTTAGCTGTAAGTGTGTCGTTTGTATTTGTAGCTGTAAGCTTAGCGATCATACCGATATCGCCGCAAGCAAGCTCATCAACCTCGGTCTGCTTTTTACCGCGGATAGTGTAGATCTTTGCAAGCTTTTCGTTTGCTTCGGAGGTAAGGTTCTTAAGAGTCATATCGCGCTTAAGAGTACCGTTCATAACCTTGAAGTAGGACATCTTACCAACGAACGGGTCTGCGACAGTCTTGAATACGAAGATCGAGGTGTCTCCGTCGGGCGCTATCTCTACGTCAGTTCCTTCGATATCCTTTTCAACCTTACGTGCGGTAAAGCGCGGGAAGGAGTCTACGATTGTATCGAGCATTCTTCTGATACCCCAGAGTCTTGTAGCCGAGCCTGCAAATACAGGAACGATATCGCCGTGGATGATACCCTCGTGGATAGCGTTTACAGCTTCCTCGTATGTGATCTCTTCTTCGTTGAAGAATTTATCGAGAAGAACATCGTCTGTCTGTGCGATAGATTCAAGAAGCATATTGCGGTACTCGTTTGCCTGATCCATAAATGCGGGGTCGATATCTATGTATTCTGCTCCGCCGTCATCGGTGTACCAGATACCCTTCATCTTGATAAGGTTAACGAATCCCTTGATCTTGCCGTCGATAGTCTGAGGAATTACCATAGGGCAGATGCTTACGCCGTACTGTTCCTTAAGCTGATCGAAAACGCGTGTGAAGCTTGCTTCGGGGTCGTCAAACTTGTTGATAAAGAACGCCTTGGGGATACCTGCTTCGGTAGCATAATCCCAAGCGAGGTCTGTACCTACTTCAACGCCTGCCTTCGCGTTTACCGCGATGATAGCGCTGTCTGCAACACGTACAGCTTCCTTAACCTCACCAACGAAGTCAAGATAACCGGGAGTGTCTATAATATTGATCTTAACGTCGTTCCAGACAAGGGGAGCGATCGTTGTAGAAAGTGAATAACCTCTCTTTATTTCTTCAGGATCGAAGTCGCAAACTGTATTTCCGTCTGTAACCTTACCGAAACGATCGGAACAACCTGCAACGTGAAGCATAGCTTCCGCTATTGACGTTTTACCGTCTCCGCTGTGTCCGAGGAGAGCTACATTACGAATTGTTTTTGTGGTAAATGTGTTCATGGGCGTGGTGCTCCTTTATATAAAAGTGATTTGTGAGCAAATGAATTCGCATACGTTTATGAGTATAGTGAAAATACACAAAAAATGTCGGAAAAGTATTTGCATTACATATATATTATACATCGTATTTTTTGAAAATGCAATATGTATTGGCTAAAAAGCGCAATTATCATAAAAAATATTATATTTTTTGTGCAAAACACACAAATTTATGCCGACTTGATATATACAAGATGCAAAACTGTAAGGTCGAGTGGATTTTTTGCAATAGAATAGGTAATTTTTACAATTTACAAAGCCCTTTGTATGTAATATAATAATGTTATAAGGAAAAGATTGGAGAATGATTATGAATTTAGCCTTTGCAGGATTCAGACATTCGCACATTATTGCGTTTTATAACAATGCGCTGAGCAACAAGCGTGTTAATATTACCGGATGCTTTGAAAATGAAAGTACGGTTCGTGAAAGCGTAAGCCGGGCGCATGGTGTCAGATTCAATTATGACACGTATGAGGATATTCTAAAGGATAAGTCGGTAGACGCAGTTGCCATCGGAGAATACTATTCAAAGCGCGGAGAAATGATAATTCAGGCGCTTAAGGCAGGCAAGCACGTTATATGCGATAAGCCCTTGTGTACCTCGCTTGATGAGCTTGACGAGATCGAAAGACTTGCGCGTGAAAACGCGCTTGTGGTAAGCTGTTTGCTCGATCTTCGCTATATGCCGCAGGTCGAACAGGTCAAGAGAATGATAAGCGAGAAAGCAATAGGTAAGCTCAACATTATATCATTCACAGCACAGCATTGCCTTGACTTTGAAAACCGTCCGTGCTGGTATTTTGAAGAGGGAAAGCACGGCGGCACGCTAAACGATATAGCGATCCACGGCGTTGATCTTATGAGATACATAACAGGCAAGGATCTTACAAGAGTCGATTTCGCAAGAACCTGGAACGCCTTTGCGGACAAGGCTCCCGATTTCAAGGACTGCGGTCAGTTTATGGCGCGACTTGATGATATATCGCTTATCGCCGACGTTTCTTACGCGGCGCCTAAGTTTACCGGAATTATGCCGACCTATTGGGATTTCAAGCTTTGGGGAAGCGAGGGTATGCTTTCATTTAATTATGCAGAGCCTGTGATAAAGGTTTATAAAACGCTTGAGATCACGATAGATTGCGACAAGACCGAGATCGGACTATTAGATGCGTTTATCGACGAGGTAGCCGGCAAGCGTACAAAATTGAATACGTTTGACGTTATAAAATCCCAAAGGCAAACTCTTACTATACAAAAATTTGCGGACGAAGTAAAGTGATAAGGAAAAGGAGCATTTATGTTCAGAGTAGGTATAATCGGTGTCGGAAATATGGGCGGCACACACCTTAAGAATTTTATAGACGGCAAGATAAAGGGCGCGAAAATAACAGCTCTTTGCGATATTGATCCTGAGCATTTGTACAAATTTAAGGATCAGCTTGATGCTGACGTTAAATATTTTGAAAATTCAAGCGAGCTTATAAGCTCGGGCTGTGTTGACGGTGTCGTTATCGCAACTCCTCACTACGATCATCCCGTGATCGCAATCGAAGCCTTCAAGGCAGGGCTTCACGTGTTCTGCGAAAAGCCTGCCGGCGTTTATACGAAAAACGTCCGTGAAATGAACGAGGCGGCAGAAAAAAGCGGCAAGGTATTCCAGGTAAACTTCGTTCTCAGAACCAATAACACCTACAGAAAGATCAGAGAGCTGATGGAAGAAAAGATGGTGGGAGAGCTTAAGCGCGTTACCTGGATAATCACGACCTGGTACAGGACTCAGGGCTATTTTGATTCGGGTACATGGCGCGCTACCTGGTCGGGTGAGGGCGGCGGAACGCTTCTTAATCAGAATCCCCACCAGCTTGATCTGTTCCAGTGGTTCTGTGGTATGCCAAAGCGCGTGCGTGCATTCTGTTACTTTGGAAAGAATCGAAATATTGAGGTTGAAGATGAGGCGACTGCATATTTTGAGTATCAAAACGGCGCTGTCGGTATCTATACTACCTCGGTAAGTGAATGCCCCGGTACCAATCGCCTTGAGATAGTCGGTGACTGCGGCAAGCTTGTTTATGAAAACGATAAGATAAAGCTTTATAAAACAAGTATGAACGACGCAGAGTTCAATAAGGAATGTAACGATCTTTTCGGCACGATACCTTATACCGAAACCGAGATCGAATGTGAAAAGAGCGATGTTAACGAGGGTCAGGCAATGATGATAAGCAACTGGGTAGATGCCGCTGTTAACGGAGCTGCGCTTATCGCTCCCGGATATGAGGGAATAAACAGCCTTTCAATATCCAACGCTATGTATCTTTCCACCTGGAATGATAATTGGGTGGACCTTCCGATCGACGAGGACGAGTACCTCTCCAAGCTCAATGAAAGAATAGAAAGCTCGACCTTCAAGAAAAACGCACTGCGTAAGCTTAACGACGATTTCTCGGGATCGTACAGTAAGTAAACAAAAAATCCTTCCCGTGCGGGAAGGATTTTTTTTGCTTAGATCAAGTAGAAAGCGATCATTACAAGACATAAAACTGTGAATGCGATCATACCCGAATTAAAGTAAGGGTATTTCACACGTTCGCCGCGCGCAAGCTCATATTCTGATTTTTTCCACACAAGCTTGTTTACCGATGCCGCCGCAAGCACGATGCCCGAAATCCATACGGTTATTACGAACAGCGAATAAACAAGGGTCATAACCGTGCCGGCAGTTAATGCTTCTGTGCTTATTTCCATATTCTCAAGTAAAATTGAAGATACGACAGAGCCGAAAAAGTTTATTAAAACGTGTACGGAGATAACGTAGCGCAGGCGGCCTGTACGAATATAGATATATGCAAGCAGCCATCCCACGGCAAAGGCGTAGAAGAATTGGAACAGATTTGCGTGGAACAGACCGAATGTGATTGCAGAGAAGAATGCCGCGGTGGTTTCGCCGTATTTTCTCGTTCGGTCAATTATCTGCTTTCTGAATATGTATTCCTCCGCGATCGGAGCTACAATGGTAGCAAAAATATGTGCCAGTACACCGCCGCCGACGATCGTGTCCATAACGACGTTTTCGGCATTACCGTTTGACAGAAGCGCGGATAAAAGAGTGCCGATAACGTTGCCCGTATAGGTTACTGCAAAAAAGATGAGTAAAAGAATGAAAAAGCTTTTAGCACCAAGTGGCTTTGGCTCGGGCGCCTCTGCCGGAAGCTTTTTTAGCATTAAAAGGCATGCGGGCACGGCTATCAGATACATTGGAACAAAGGAGATCAAAATTGTCATTTCCCCGGATGCTAACAGGTCAACTTCGGTAAAAAGTGTCAAAACAAAAGCTAAAATAGCGGGTATAAAAAAGGAAAGTAAAAACATTGTGCAAAGCGACCAGCCGATTCTTGAAAAGGTCTTTTTAACGGTTTTTTTGTCAATTTCCTGTGTGATTTGTTCTTGTATAATGCAGTTGTTGTCCATCTTTTCCTCCGTATGCACTCGTTATATAAACTGCTTGTAAGCTTCAAAATAGCGTCTGCCAAAAACGCGCAGGGAAGGGGCGTCAAAGTGTACCCCGTCGGGCTTGAGAGTGAGTCCCTCTGCCGATACGACCGCGCAGGCAGGTATTTCTTCTGCAATTTCGTGGTATTGCTTATTAAGTATTAGCGATCGTTTGCCGATGTTCCAATCCTCTCCCGTGTCATTGGATATTTCGCCCACGATTACAGGGAGGCTTTCGTTGCCGAGATCGCGTCTTAAGGAGGTTATCATCTTGATGAATTTGTCCTTGTGAGCGACTACGGTATCGTCTGCCATAGCATCACTTTCACCCTGATGCCAGATTATGCCGGAAAGAATTGATGTGCGCATAGCAAGGCGTGTCATCATAAGCATATGGTCGTATAAAAGCTCGCCGGGCATCCATTGGTCGATCTTTGTGCCGCCGTCGGCGCAGGGGATCATACCGACCTTTGCATCAAAGAATTTTGCCGCTTCGTCTGCAAAGCTTGTGCCGAGCGAAACGCCGCTGTGGAATTTGTAGTCAAATATCGCGCGATCGGGGTTTATCGGCTCGCTCATCTTCTGCCATCTGCCGTTGCGAAGCATATAGCACAAGGGATTGACAATCGGCTCGACGTCGGTAAATTCGCCTCTGCCTGCCATATTCGACTGACCGATCATCAGAAACGATCTGACGGTAGTGTCGGTAAGGTTAATTCCGTCTTTCTGCATTTATTTTCTCCTTGTTATAGATTTTCGTCGCTGTTAAGTACGCAAACGGATTCAAGGGGGAGTGTGCTACATTATGGATTGATTTTCAAATTAAATTTGTTTGTAGGGGGATTACCCCATCTTAAAGCACTAAAAAGTATAGCATCAATATGAGAAATTAAAGAAATTGGGATTACTTCGCGATTGATATCAAATTGGTGTTCTTTATCTCCAACAAAAGTATGGGTTTCTTCATCTAAATTCGCGAAGGTTTCTAAAGTTATATAATCAAGTTCTTGTGGATCAAGAGTTATAGCTCCTTTTTCAAAGGAATAATATGGGTTTGCAAAACCTATATGCTCACTTCCATCAATCAATATACATTTGATTTTCATACCATGACATTCCATAATTGAACTCTTGTTTAAAGGGTATTCTTTTGAAATCCTTCCATCCATATAAAGATAAGTAATCTTTTTCATAATCTACGCCTCCCGACATAACAGCACAACACTTTCCACATGCCCCGTACGCGGGAAAAGATCATACGTATACACGTCGCTTGTGTCATAGCCGTATTTGCGGAACTCGGCTATATCGCGCGCGAGCGTGTCGGGATTGCAGGAAATATATACCACGCGCGCAGGATCGTTTTTCGCGATATCACGCACCACGCCTGCATCAAGTCCCTTGCGCGGCGGGTCAACGACAACTATAAGCCTGCCGTCGTCGCGATCCTTTATAAAGCTGTCGAAAACTGCGGCGTCTGCGGCAAGAAAGCTTGCTGACTCAAAGCCGTTGATTTTTGCATTCGTCTTTGCATTTTCTATCGCCTCAGGTACGATCTCAACGCCGTAAAGGCGTGTATCCTTATCCGCAATGCTCATTCCGACCGTGCCGACTCCCGAATAAAGGTCAACGAGGATATCGCCCTTTTCGAGTGCTGCAAGCTCACGAGCCTTGTTATACAAAAGCTCGGCGGCAGATCGGTTTACCTGATAAAACGCGCTCTTTGAAATGCGAAACTCACGGTTGCAAAGCGTGTCTGTAATGTAATCGTGTCCCCAAAGCAGACGGTAGTTATCCGAGAGTATCACGTTAGTGTTTTTCTTATTGATATTGAGAAGAATGCCTGTTACAAACGGACATTTGCTTCTGATGAATTCGCAGAGCTTGTCCTCATTTGCAAGCCTGTCTTCATTTATAACAAGGCAGAGCATAACGTCGCCGCTGATCTCGCCCAGACGCAGATAAAGATGGCGCACGCATCCGCGACCGGTCTGCTCGTCGTATACGCTGACGTTATATTTTTCTATAAACTCACGCACGGCAGAAACCGCTTTATCGAACACCTCGGGCGCAAGAGCGCAGGAGTCGATATCCGCGATCTCGTGCGTTCTGCCCGCGTAAAAGCCTATCTTGACCTTGCCGGTCTTTTTGTCAATGCCGACAGGGTATTGTGCCTTGTTTCTGTAGCCGACCTCTTTACCCGCGCTCACCGTCGGATGAATAGAGATGCCCTCAAGCCCTGCACGCTTTATCGCGCCGGCAACGTAGCCGCGCTTAAGCTCAAGCTCGTAGTCATAGGAGATGTGACGGCTCACGCATCCGCCGCATTTTTTGTATACGGGGCAGGTGTTTTCGCATCTGTGGACAGATGGCTTTATAAGCTCGTGTATCATTCCGACCGCATAGCTTTTCGCGGTTTTTATTATCTTTATATCGGCTATATCTCCGG
>JAFQPF010000029.1 GCA_017411885.1 Clostridia bacterium | reverse complement strand
TTGTTGATCATTTTGAATTATTTTCGCCAATATTGATTTTTTTGTTTTTTTATATTATACTTGCTTTGGTATAAAAAGTCAAGAGGTGAAAGAAATGAAAACGCCCGAAAAGCTGTACGAGGGAAATATCCGCCGGAAATATTTTCTTTTCGCGGTCCCGGTCATTATATCTACGCTCATTTCGCAGTCATACAGTTTTGTAAACTCAATGATGATCGGCAAGCTTTTGGGAAGCGAGGCTTTTGCCGCAACCGCAGTTACAGCAGAATTATTGCAGTTCTTAAACTCGATATTCTTCGGTTACCTTACCGGTATCGGAATATATATTTCCGTGCTTTTCGGCAAAGGTGAGTATAAAAAAATGCTTGACGCCATCAAGGTCAATTTTCTGATCTCGCTTTCTTTTGCCATTCTTATCTCGCTGATATGTAATTTGTTCTGCAAAGAAATTTTTGCTCTTCTGAATGTTAACTCCGAGGTGTATCGAAACGCAGAGATCTACTTCAGAACTTATGTCTGCGGATACATATCATTTCAGTTTAACTGGGGTTTCACGTACATATCACACAGTATGGGACTTACGAAAATCCCGCTGACGATTTCAACTGCAACCGGAATTATTAACGTACTGCTTAACTATCTGTTCTTATCGCTCTGGAACAAGGGTATCGGCTACAGTGCATTTGCAAGCGTGTTATCAAATTCTCTTACAACTATAGTCTATTTCATTGTTTATATAAGACAGTTTTCAAAAATGGGCTTGAGCATGAAGGGCTTCTGCATAAGCCGTGACCTTCTTAAAAATTCGATAAGCTACGGCACGCCGACAATGCTTCAGCAAATGGCAATGTATGCGTGCACCGCGATTGTTTCACCGCTTACAAACTCCTGCGCAACAGCCGCTATTTCAGGATATGCCGTAGCAAATAAGGCAAGGCCATTGATAATGGCAGTATACCAGGATTCAAGCAAGGCAAACACCACCTTTGTCGGTCAGGCTATGGGTGCCGGAAGAATCGACAGGATAAAAGCCGGGATGAAGATCGGCATAACTCAGAGTCTTGTGTTTTTCGGCATAGCTATGACAGTTTTCTGGGTCTTCGCAAGGCAGTTCTCATGCCTGTTCTTAGATCCCATTGCCGATGCCGAAAGCATAACTATAAGCGTTAACATTATAAGATTTTTATTGCCTGTTACGTTCTTTAACGTTTTCAACAATCTGTTTCACGGAATTTTCAGAGCGGTAGGTTCGGGAACTCTGATGTTCATTTCAACGATGATATACGCCGTCTCGTACGTAATATACGCTTATACCCTGTTTGCCGTCCTGCCGGAAGAAATACGCATCTATGGAGTGCATATGGCAATAGGACTTGCATATATAACAGAGGTTATCTTCGCGGCAGTGGTTTTCTTCACGGGCAAGTGGAAATCTCCCGAATACAAACGGCTTGAGAAAGAATATAATGATAGTATCTCAAATAAAGCAATTTAATAAAACAAAACAGCGCTCACCCACCCGTACAGGTAAGCGCTGTTTAATTTTATTCTATTGTAAGAACTACCTTGCCGATATTTTTGCCTTTATATAAAATATCGTGTGCCGCCTCAGCTTCGGTTATCGGAAGCACAGCGTGGATGGTCGGCTTTATAAGCCCTGCCTCGATCTTCGGGTAAACGTCGCGCACGATACCCGCAAGTATCTGCGCCTTTACCTCTGGTGTGCGCGAGCGAAGCGTACTGCCGATGATACGCACGTTTCTCACGTAGATATTCTTAAGGTCTATCTCTGTCTTCGTGCCCGCAAGAGCTGCGATCATTATCCATCTCGCGCCGTGTGTAAGATAATGGATACATTTACCCATTATCTCACCGCCGAGGCAGTCGATTGCAACGTCGACCGAATGACCGTTTTCAAGCTCCTCTTTAAGAACGAGAGAAATGTCCTCTCTGCCCGTTACAACTACTCTGTCGGCGTTAAGGTGCGAGATCTTCTCTGCGATCTCGTCGGTAAGCACGGTCGTGATGACTCTCACTCCGAATGCCTTTGCCATAGGTATTATCACGCTTGCGAGTCCGGACGCACCTGCGTTCATAAGAAGCGTGTTCCCCGGCTTGATTCCGCCCTCGATAAACAGATTGAGATACGCCGTGGCAAATGCCTCGGGGATAGCCGCCGCTTCTACCATTGTGCAGTTTTTAGGCACAGGCATAAGCATATCGTACTTCACCGAAACGTATTGTGCGTAACCTCCGCCGCCAAGAAGCGCGCAGACCTTGTCTCCAAGCTTAAAGTCGGATTTTTCCTTCGCTGTGACACCCATTTCCACGATCTCTCCGGCAATTTCGAGCCCCATCCATTCAGGGCATCCGGGAGGTGGCGGATAATCGCCCTCTCTTTGCATAAGATCAGCGCGGTTAAGTGCCGCCGCTTTAATCTTTACAAGCACCTCCTCGTCCTTTATAACAGGATCGGGTACGTTATCCCAACGCAATGACTTGTCTTCGTTTACTAAAATCGCTTTCATTCTAATCTCCATCCCGCCGCCCGCTGCGGCACTAACAGTAAAATGAAATCCATAGCACCGCACTTGTTGCGGAAAAATGGGTTGGGCCCCATTTTGTATGGATTTCGCGCGTGAAATAATCCGATAATACTTATATTAGATTAAACTTTCACGCTATTCTCACTTTCCACAAGCTTTGAGCACAGTCTTGTAAAGCTCAAGCTCGTAATCGTAGCTCCACGGATTCTCTTTTTCTCCGCGCACCATACTTGCAAAGCCAAGCATCATATCATCGTACCTGTCAACAGGCTCACAGGTTTCTTTTGGCGTGAATGCGCTCCAGTTTCTCTCCTCCCGCACGTATTTATCGGTTACGAGCATACCGTTTCCTACATACCATTCAAGAGGCTTAAGTTCAACCGTTTTCTTTGTTCCCGTAACCACAAGCTGTCGTCTTTCAAAGCCGCCTAATTCAACAGCCGAGGTCTTTGCGAAGGAAACGCCGTTTTTGTATTCAAACAAAGCAAATCCGAAATCCTTACTTGTAACGCCGTCCACTCCCGAGCATTTGTTCATCGGTATAACTCTTTCGGGCTTGCCTTGAATCTGCAAGATCAAATCTACCAGATGGCATCCCAAAAAGAACATCATACCGCCCGGAAAATTTTCAAGCCATTGTCTTGTTTCCTTTGGATGAATACAGTTCATCTGCGCCTCAACGCTTATTATATCGCCAAGCTCACCGTTTTTTACCTGATTTATAAGCTCGATAACATATGGATTGTATCGATACATATATCCCGTGTGAAATATCGTGCCGTTGCTTTTGACCGTACCGATAAGCCTTTCAAAAGTCGCAAGCTCTGTTCCGCCCGGCTTTTCCATATGTATATGCTTTTTAGCGTCAGCCGCCATCTGCGCATACTTTGTCAGATATATCTCCTCACTTTCCACCGTAACGGCTTCTATTTCGGGGTCATTTAATATCTGTTCAAGACTAAGCTCGCGTAAGTCCTTAAACGCTTCCATTTGCCCCGGGAATTTTTCGCGCTCGTTTTCGGGAAGCGCATAACCCACCACCTCGAAAGCATCACTGTTCTTTTTAAGTGCATTTATAATACAATTTCCGTGACTGTTTTTGCTCGTTCCTATTTGTGCTATTTTGATCTTTCTCATAATTACTCTCCCAATCTGCTCCAGTCAAACTGTACGACACTCGGAAAATCCTTTTCACACGCAAGTCTTGTATATACCTCTTCGCATTCTTCGGGCGAGTGAACCTCTTCAACAAAATCCTTTAAGCTTATTCTGCCCGATTCGCAAAGCTTAAGAAACGCCTTCATATCGTCCCTTGTTGTAAAATACCCCGGATACGATTCGCTTTGCGGTCTTGCATTCGTATGCGCGCCGATAAGCGTTATGCCCGGTCCGTGGACCTTTCTGTAATAATCTATAGTAAAATCGCTGCTTCTCGTACAGCCAAGAAGCGCAATACGTCCGTGTTTTGCCATACAGTCAAGCGCCATATCAAGACCTGTGCCAAGACCTGTCACCTCAACTGCAGTATTTACTCCGCCTACGGTGATTTCCTTCACCTTGCCCGCAAAATCAGGCTCAAAGGGATCAAGCGCGAAGTCTGCTCCAAGCTTTATAGCCTTTTCGCGTCTTTGTTTTACAGGATCGACCGCTATAAGCGGCACCGCTCCTGCGGCACGTGCAAGAGCTACCGCAAGAAGTCCGAGTATGCCAAGCCCCATAACCATCATAGATTCGCCGAGCTCAAGCCTTGTCTTTCTTATCGCCGCAAGCGGAAAGGCTGCTATGTGTGTAAGAGACGCTTCTGCAAAGGAAAGATTATCAAATTTTACTGCTCTCTCCTCGTCAACAACGTTATAGCTTCTGTGAGTCGTCCAAAACATAGCTACCTTATCGCCGATTTCGAGCGATTTTACATTTTCACCCTTTTCCACAACGATTCCCGATGTGCTGTAGCCTAAATAACGTGGAAATCTTACCTCAGCTCCGGGCTTTGACGAAACAGAAACAGAGTCATTACCGGTAATATTCGCTCTTTCGGTTCCGTTGCTTATTGTACTGAAAAGTGTTTTTACTCTGACCTGATTTGCGCCGAGGCTTTGCGGCTCAACGTCCAAAAACTTTGCCGTGTTCTTTTGTGTAAATACTATCTGCTTATCCATGATAATTCTCCTGTAAAGAATACTGATAAAGCAATTATAATATATTGACAAGCGCTGTTCAATAGGATATAATGTAAAAAAACACCACTATAGTCCAATCGGAGTTTATTATGGATAAAATCACTTTGGTTTCGGAATACCATATTGCAAAACATAATTACAAAACCGTTCATTCCGCGAGCAACGGCCTGTATTTTAACAAGCCTTGCATCGGATACGTTACGAAAGGATACGCAAAATTTCTTTACGACGGGAAAACGGTGTATGCAAATAAAGGAGATCTTATATATATCGCCGTTGACACTCGATATCAGTCGATATGGTACGGATCCCCCGACATTCAATGGTATTCGGTAAATTTTGATTACAGCTCAAAATACGCATACTACGATTACCGCTTCCAGATCTTAAAAAACTACCCATCCGAGCTTTTTGAGGCTATGTATAACACCTTTGACACTTCCCCTCTTATATCGGTGTCATATTTTTACCGTTTACTTGACGATATATTCGAAAAAATGGAGCAAAGCAACACCTCAAAGCTACCGTCTTCAATCACTCCGGCTGTAAAGTATATCGAGGATAATTACAACAAGCCGATGGCAGTTGATACACTTGCAGAGCTTTGCCATATCAGCAGGTCAAGCCTGTTTAACCAGTTTATGAAATCCTTCGGTGTCACGCCCATATCCTACAAGCATAACCTTATGATCCAGAAAGCAATACAATTACTTTCAAACACGGATATGTCTGTTGAAGAAATAAGCAGTCTCGTCGGATTTTCTTCTGCAAACTATTTCAGAAAGGTCTTTGAAAGGCTGACAAGCAAAACGCCGAAGGAATTACGCAAAAAGTAATCTTACAGCTTCCTTCTGCATCCGTCTATCTGAATATTCTGCCCGGAAATATAGCTTGCTTCATCGCTTGCAAGAAAAGCTATAAGGTTAGCATTTTCCGCATGGCTTCCCGTTCTTCCCATAAATGACAGCTCGCTTGGGCTCGTCGAATTGATATCAGGATCGCCCGAATGGTTCACGCTTCCGGGAGACACACTGTTTACGGTAATACCCTTGTCTGTAACTTCCTTGGCAAGTGCCTTTGTCATAGAAATAAGCGCGCCCTTGGTGGCTGAATAATGCACCATATTCGCGTTACCGTAAACTCCGGCAACCGAGGCAACGTTTATGATTCTGCCGTAGCCATTATCGATCATTTGCGGAAGCACGGCTTTTGTCAAGTATACGGCACTCATTAAATTCACGTCAATAAATCTGCGCCATGCCTCTGTCGATGTGTTTAAAAAGCTATCAAAGCTTCTCCAAATTCCCGCATTATTAACGAGAATATCAACGCAACCGAATTCGCTTATAATTTCGCTTACGACCTCGTTTACCCTTGCTTCATCGCTTACGTCACAGTTATAAACGAGAGCTTCTCTTGAATATTCTCCGATTTCCTTTTTTACTTGTTCAAGCTTTTCAAAGTCAATATCAAGCAAAGCTACCCTTGCGCCCTGCTTTGCAAGAGTTAAAGCTACAGCTCTGCCAATTCCCACGCTTGCGCCTGTTATTAGGGCTGTTTTATTATTAAAATTCATTTTACTTACTCCTCATGACACATAAGAATGTTGTATTTGCTGTCGGAATACTTTATTTGAAGTCTTAATATTTCAACAGCATCAGAAAAGCTCTGACAGCCCACCGGGCTTACAATCCGAAATCCTTCTTAATCGCACGATGAAATTCAGCTCTCATTTCACAGACCTCATCATAATTTACTTTGCCATATTTTTTTGCAGTACATCTTGTAGCGTTTGAAAGCAAAATGACATAAAGATTCAAATTTCTGTTTATGAAAAACGATTGACCTGTCCATCCGGTGTGACCGATGCTTCCATCCGGAAACAGGTCACAGGCTTCGGGGGAGTTTTTGGTTACGTATACATACCCAAGAGCCCGGTTATCAACGCCTCTCTGTGCCTCACAAACGTCAAATCCCCCGGTATAGTTTTTCTCGGCAAGCTCAAACATTTTCTTGCTGTAAAGCCTTTCATCCTTTCCGATAATTGCTTTGACAAATTTTCTGAGATCACCGGCAGTAATATAGTTTCCGCCGGGTCCTGCAGGAATACCGTTCATCCTTCTTACGTTATAGTCATCGTAGCGTATATCTTGTATTTCAACCTTATGATTGCAGTTAACCGCATTCGGCTCGTCCGGTAAAATACTGTATCTGCTTCTCGTCAGACCGAGCGGCTTACAAAGTAGCTTTTCAAATGCTTGGTCAAGAGAAAGGCCGTACACCTTTTCCACAATAAATCCGAGAAGCACCATTCCCGTACAACAATAGGCGCTCTTGGTTCCGATCTCATATTCAAGCGGAACACCTAAAATAAAATCAGCAATACTGTCTCTGCCGCGCTCTGCTACATTGTCGGGAAATTCCTTGCGATACATTCCCGAGGTATGTGTCATCAAATGCTTTACGGTAATGCTCTTTTTGTCTTTCGGAACATTCGGAAAAAAGCGATCAAGTGTATCGTCAAATGACAGTAATCCTTCGTCGACAGCCTTCAATGCAAGCGTGGTCGTTGGAAATACCTTTCCGATACTTGCCGCATCAAAATATGTGTCAAGATCTACGTCGTTTGAGGTAAGCATCCACTCGTCGTCATTATACCCTACGATAACAGCATAGGATTCAAGACTATTTTCTTTTAACTTTTTGGCAATAAGCAATTCCGTATTGTTCAGCTTCTTCATAAAAATCCGTCCCCCTCGTTATTTTCACTGAATCTAAAAAAGATCACGCAAAAGCCGCACATCGCAAAGTAACGGCTGCACTTTAGTCGCAAGCTCATCATACTCGTGAACGCAAAGATACATACATACGCCAAGGCTTGCGCCGATTCGCCTTAATATATGGCACTTCCCGCCGGAAAGAAACAAGAAGGGTATCTCAAGCTTTTCCTTCAGCATATTCACTATGCTCAGGTTTTCAAGCTGCTCTTCCATATTTGAAGCACCGGTGACGATCTTGCATATATCCGCGCCGCGCCTCTGATGCTCAAGAGCAATCTCAAGCACGCGCTCGGCAGGTGTAAACTTAAGCACGTGTGAGGACATAAGCACCTCTGCGCCCCTTTTATGAAGCTCTCCTATGAGCTCGACCTGCTTTTTTACTGCCACCTCATCCATGGTGAGCTCACCCTCGCAGGGGGCAAAATAGTCGCCCATAACGTCGCAAAGCGTTGCTCCGCACTCGGCGAGTGTCAGAAGCTCATCTGCAAGAATGTCGTCGGATTTGCCTACGTTTTCGCAGTATCTGTAATTTGTTACGTACACCGGCTTATTGGTATAAGCAAAAAGCTCCCTGCAAGTCTCCGGCGCTCTGTATTCTGCCTTCAAACGCTCAAATTGCATACCGAAAGCCTCCGCGCCCTCAGGCAAGGATAAGTCTATCAGTTCTTTTATTCTGTCCGGATCATTTGCCTGCACCATACAGGTGAGTATCGCCTTTTCACTATTCAGAAAGCTTTTCATACTTCACCCTCTGCACATGGCGTTTCTTCCGCCGTCTATCATAATATTTTCACCGTTTATGAACTGTCCCTTTTCGGATGCGATAAACAGTATAAGGTCAATTATTTCCTGCGGATCTGCGGCACGTCCGAGCAAGGTCTTCATATTCGCCATAGCGGCTCTTGTAAGCACCGGTCCGGGGGATACGCATACGCAACGGATTCCGTAGCGCGAGCCGTAGTTTGCGATCGATTTCGTAAGGCCGTACATAAGTCCTGCCTTTGAGGTGGGATACTCTATGCCGTAATCGCCGCCCTCTGCACCCGATATTGAGCCGATATTTATGATAAGGCCGCTTTTTTGCTCTCTCATCTGCTTCGTGACCGCGTGGGCAAAATAAAACGGGCCTTTAAGGTTTACATCTATTCCCCAATCGTAAACGTCGATCGGCACGTCGGGAAATTCGGGATACTTTACTCGGTCAACATTCTGCATTCTGACCGCAGTACCGCCTGCGAAATTCGCCATAATATCAATGCGTCCAAAGCTTTCAACCGCTTTATCCCTTGCTGCGCATACCTGCGCATAATCGCGCACGTCGCACAAAACGCCGATAGCCTTGCCGGCGTTTTTTTCATTTATCTCTGAAACCTTTTCAAAAAGCACCGCTTCATTAACGTCGCACATAACGACGTTTCCGCCGAGTGCGGCAAAATTCTGTGCAAACAAAAGTCCCATTCCCGATGCCGCGCCTGTAGAGATCGCGACCTTATTTGTAAAATCCATAGCTGCCTCCGTTAAGCTTTTTTTATAATTGTACAACGCGCTGCAAATCAAGTCAATATAAAAAACGATACCAAATTGATGTTTATGATACCGCAATTGCATATATATTGACAAATCATTGTAAAAAATGATATAGTATATGTAATCAATCAAAGGAGCAAGGTAAAAATGGAGCTTCAGAACGCCGTAATAACAGAGGTTGTAGATCTGGTAACCATTTGCGCGCCAAAGGGACGGTATGTAGAAATGAAAAACCGTAGCTGCTACGGTCTGACATTTTGCATGGATGAGGGGCAGATCACATATACGCAAAACGGAGTAAAATATACCGAAAACAACACTCACGCAGTTTTGCTTCCACAGGGTAAAAGCTACTCGCTTTACAACGACAGCGCAGGCAACTTTTTTGTGATAAATTTTCACTCGCTTTATCCTCTTTCCGATACCATAAAAGAAATAGAGGTAAAAAACACAAAATATCTCACGAGCTGTTATATGGAAATGAAAAAGCTTCATTCTATGGGCAAGCAACGCGCTAAGGTTTTGTCTTTGTTTTACGAAATATTAAATGAGTTAACAAATCAAGAGCTTTCCGACATCCTTTCCCCCGCGCTTGAATATATTCACGAAAGCTATTTTGATTCTGAAATAACCAACAAATCACTTGCAAGGAAATGCAAGATCAGCGAGGTTTATTTCAGAAAGCTTTTCAAAGAAAAGTATGATATTTCACCCAAGCAATACATACTGTCGTTAAGGCTTGACAAGGCAAAAAAGCTTTTATGTGAGGGAGAGCAAAAAATACACGAGATCGCGCTTGCCTGCGGCTTTGAAAGCAGTGAGCATTTCTGCCGCAGCTTCAAGGCACAGCTTGGCACCACACCGGGCAATTACAGAAAGCAAAACCGTATTATCGGAATATAAAGAAAAAACACGCTTAGAGATAAGCGTGTTTTTTGCGTAATGCACTTAATTCACTGTTTTTTATAATCCTGAGGAGATATGCCGTAGTTTTTCTTGAATACCTCAAAAAATCTTGAAACCGAACCAAAGCCCGAGGAAAAGCAGGCGTCTGTTACAGAAAAGCCGTTTGCAAGAAGCGTGCGCGCGTAGCCTAAACGGTATTTTGTCAGAACTGCAATGTACGATTCTCCGGTTATTTGCTTGAAAAGCTTGCTGAAATAACTCGGGTTATATCCCGCCTGCTCGGAAACCTGTTCCAATGTGATCGCTTCTCTGAAATGAAGCTCCAAAAAAATTATTGCCCGCTTGATTCCGACTAAATGCCCTACGTCTGATCTCGTATCCGGCATATCTGTATTCTTTCTGAGCAAGCTCCTTATAACGTACCGAAGCAACGACTTCTGACAGTCACCGTTTATATCGTATTCATGTCTGAGCAATTCTGCCGCCTTTACTATCCGAGCATAATCATCTCCGTCAAATTCATATGCCCTTGCTATATTGTTGAATATCAGGTTTGCCATATCCTTTTCGTCTGTCATAGTTTCATCGAAGGATATATTTAAAAGCGTCGCTTCTTCATCTATTTTAAGGTAATGAAAATCGGTTGACGTGAGCAAAAACACGTTATGCTTTTCAATATCGTATTCAACGTCGTTTAATATGTATTTTCCTTTGCCCGTCAGAATTATCTCTATTTCAAAATAACTGTGCCAATGCAGCGGATGAAAGTCTTTAACGGTATGAAGGTTTACGGTGATATGCTGGCTTGGCGCAAATTTCAATCTTTCGTGCTTTATAATCTCGCTCATTGTTTTCTCCAATTATTGAAATACAACTCAATTATACACTGTTTATTTGCTTTTGTAAAGACAAAAGACAAAAAATCGAATATTTCTATATATTTTTTGATTGAAGCACTTGAAAAAAATATCTATAATGGTAATATCGAGTATTATTACTATAAGGAGCAGACAATGAAAAATATATTATTAAACGGCATCTGGAAGCTTATCGGGCAAAATCTCAACTCTGAGTGCGACCCCAAAATAGCGATAAACGCATCCGTTCCCGGAAGCGTTGACCTTGATCTTTCGCGCAAAGGGTACCTGCCAAGCGATCTTTTTATGGGAGAAAACATCCTTGAAACGCAGAAGTTTGAGCGCTATGACTGGTGGTATGAGCGCAGCTTTGATGCGCCTGTTGAGCGTAACAACGTTTACCTCGTTTTCGAAGGAGTTGACTGTCTTGCGGAGTATTTCTTAAACGGCGTAAAATTCGGTGAAAGTGAGAATATGCTCATATCTCACGAATTCAGGATCGACGAGTACTTACGTGACGGCGAAAACACTCTTACCGTACATATAAAATCCGCAATCGTTGCATCAGAAAAGCTTGATTATCCTATAAGGCTTTTCCATGCTCGTAATATTGAAAGCTGTCAGATAAGAAAGGCTCCCCATATGTACGGATGGGATATTATGCCAAGAGCCATCGGTGCAGGACTGTGGCGTGATGTAAAGCTTGAAGTGCGCGATGACATTTACTTCTCACAAGCATTCGTTCACGCAGAGGGCGACCACGGAACGCTTTATTACACTCTCGAAACCGACTACGACAAGCTTGAAGGCGTTGAGATCGAATTTGAAGGCTATTGCAAGGACAGCAAAACCTATCAGCGTTCAACCTGCTCAAAAAAGGTAGGACGCTTCGGCTTATATATACCAAACCCAAAGCTTTGGTTCCCTTACGGCTATGGAGAAGCAAACGTATACGACTGCTTCGCAAGGCTTTATAAGGATAAAAAGCTTATCCACGAAACCAAATTAAACTTTGGCATACGCGATATAAAGCTTGACCGCAGAGATCCGTCCGGTGAGGATAAGGGAGAATTCCGCTTTTATATCAACGGAATTGACACAATGTGCCGCGGCTCCAACTGGGTGCCGCTTGACGCATATCATTGCCGTGACGCAGAGCGCTACGACAAGGCGCTTGAGCTTGTACGCGACGTCGGTTGCAATATACTTCGCTGTTGGGGCGGAAACGTTTATGAGGATCACAAATTCTACGATTTCTGCGACCGCAACGGTATTATGATATGGCAGGATTTTTCAATGGCGTGCGCACAGTATCCCGAAAGCGATGAGTTCAGACAGAATATGAAAAATGAGGTGACATCTGTAGTTCGCAAGCTTCGCAATCACCCTTGCATAATCTTATGGGCAGGCGACAACGAGGTCGATTCCATGAGCACTCAATACGATCCTGACGGAAATAAGATAACGCGCGAGCTTATACCGCAGTGCATCCGCGATAATGACCTCGGCAGACCGTATCTGCCAAGCTCTCCATATATAACTCACGAAATGTTTGCAAAGGGAAACCTTGCGCAAAACTACGACACCCCATTAGTAGAGGATCATCTTTGGGGTCCGAGAGATTATTTCAAGAGCGATTTTTACAGCACCAACAAGGCGAAATTTGTAAGCGAAACAGGATACCATGGATGCCCGTCACTTGAATCGATAAAGAAATTCATCACGCCCGATCACGTATGGCCATACCACAACAATCCGGAATGGACACTTCACTCAACCGAGCAGGATGGAAATGATCACCGCGTTATGCTTATGGAAAAGCAGGTAAAGCAGTTATTCGGCGAAGTTCCAAGTGAGCCCGAGGATTACATCCTTGCTTCTCAGATATCGCAGGCAGAAGCAAAAAAATACTTCATTGAGCGTATCCGTGTCGATCGTCCCGAAAAAACGGGAATTATATGGTGGAACCTGCTTGACGGCTGGCCTCAGATGTCGGACGCCGTGGTTGACTACTACTTTACAAAAAAGCTCGCATATAACTACATCAAGCGCGCGCAGGCACCCTTTACTATAGCCGCAGGCGCTCTTACAAACTGGAATCTTAATATATACGCCTGCAATGACACGCTTGAAAAGGTAAGCGGTCACTACAGTATAAAGGACGCAGAGACCGATGAAGTGCTTTACGAGTCAGATTTCACAGCAGGTGAAAACTCGACTACTGCACTTACCGCGCTCCCGTTATACTATTCGGAAAAGAAAATACTTATCTTTGAATGGTCGGCAAACGGTGAGGCGGGCTTTAACCACTACTTGTGCGGATATCCCCCGATATCACTTGAATTCTATAAAAAAATTATTGAAAAGTATTCCTTATAAGGAGCAAAGAATGTATATACTCGGTCTTGATATAGGCGGCACAAAATGTGCCGCCGTTACGGGAAGTCTTGACGACGGCAGGATAACTCTTATCAAAAAACAAAGCATTGAAACCGATCACAGTATCAGCGCTTATGAAATGCTTGCGCGCATTTTCGATATGGCTGACGGCATACTTGACAAATCTCCCGACGCCGTGGGAATATCCTGCGGAGGTCCGCTTGACAGTATACGCGGCGTTATACTGAGCCCGCCAAACCTGCCCGGATGGGATAATATCGAAATAGTGCGCCTTGCAGGCGAGCACTTCAATGCACCTGTATACCTGCAAAACGATGCCAACGCCTGCGCGGTTGCCGAATGGAAATTCGGAGCAGGCAGAGGCTTTTCAAATATCGCTTTTCTCACCTTTGGGACAGGGCTTGGCGCAGGTCTTATCCTGAACGGACGCCTTTTTGAGGGTACAAACGGAAACGCAGGCGAGCTTGGTCATATAAGACTTGAAAAGGACGGGCCCGAAGGCTATGGCAAGGCAGGCTCCTTTGAGGGCTTTTGCAGTGGCGGCGGAATCGCAAAGCTCGGACGTGCTTTTGCAGAAGAAGCTATTAAAAACGGCGTGACACCGCTTTACGCAAACTCGGGCGTTGACGGCATAACTGCGAAATCGATCGCGCAAGCGGCAATAGCAGGCGATGAAACGGCGATAAAGGTATATAACACATCCGGCAGGTACTTAGGACGCGGTCTTTCAATTCTCATAGACATTCTCAATCCCGAGCGTATTATTATCGGCGGAGTTTTTATGAGAAGCCATAAGCTTTTGTGGGAGAGTGCCGAAGAAGAACTGAAGAAAGAAGCACTTTCGCAATCACTTGACGTATGCAAGATCGTACCCTCAGAGCTTGGCGAAAACATCGGCGATTACGGGGCACTCGCCACGGCGCTGTTATAAAAGGAGAAATATATGATAAATGAACTTATAAAAAGATACCCTCAGCTTGATTCTTGTAAAAAAGACATTATAAGCGCGGCAGATATGCTTTGTGCTTCATTTAATAACGGCGGTAAGCTTTTGCTTTGCGGAAACGGCGGAAGCTCTGCCGATTGCGAGCATATCTCAGGCGAGCTTATGAAGGGCTTTCTTAAGCTTCGTCCCTTAAACGAAGCGAAAAAGGCTTCTATGCTCGATAAATGCCCGGACATTGATTCAAAAATACTTGATAAGCTTCAAAGCGCGCTTCCAGCTATCCCCCTTCCATCACTTTGCGCACTCAATACGGCTTTTTCAAATGACGTTGAACCGTCTCTTGTTTACGCTCAGGCTCTGCTTGCTCTGGCTAAAGAGAGGGACGCGCTTGTTGCGATAAGCACTTCGGGAAATTCTGCCAACGTACTTAACGCCGCAAAGCTTGCACGCGCACTCGGTGTCAAGGTCATTTCACTTACGGGAGAAAGCGGCGGTGCTTTGCGTGATGCTTCAGACATTTGCATCCGTGTCCCCGAGAGCGAAACCTACAAGGTGCAGGAGCTTCATCTGCCTGTATATCACTATCTTTGCGCCGAAATTGAAAATCGCTTTTTCGGATATACAGAATAATAAAAATTCAAATAAAATCAGTAATATATCTATAGTATTTCGATAATAAATCTCTTATAATATTGATGTACTGCATTTATATTATACTTGTAAAGGGGTTTGTTATGAAAAAGTACGAAATCGAAGATCATGAGCCCAGCTTATTACCTGAGGGTGATTGGGAGCTTGTATGGTCAGATGAATTTGACGGAACAGAGCTTGACAGAACAAAATGGGACTACCGCCTTTGTATGATGGGCAAAAGACATCCTGCGTGGACCGATAAGGGCGTTCATCTTGACGGAAACAGCAATGCGGTATTCACAATCATTGAGGAAAATGGGCTTCCCGTAAGTTCACAGCTTCAGACCGGATATAACTTTATGGACGAGCCTGTTGTAAAGACCACCTGCTTCGGTGAAGATCTCCAATGGAATATAGGCAAGCTTCACGAACCGAAATATCAGCATAAATACGGCTATTACGAATGCCGTTGCCGACTCCAGCAAAAGCGCGGATGGTGGTCTGCATTCTGGATACAGTCTCCCATAATCGGTGCGTCTCTTAATTCGCGTCTGACAGGTACCGAGATTGACGTTTTGGAAAGCTTCTCTCCCGGTGACGTCGCCGAGCATTGTGTTCACACAGGCGGTTATGGGCTTGACCGAGTGAGTGTTACCGCATGTGAGGGTGAGAAGGTCAGTAAAGAAGAATTCCATCGTTTCGGCGTGCTTTGGAACACAAACGGTTACACCTTCTATATTGACGGACGAGAGGTCGGACATACAGATAAGAATCCCTCTGACTGTGAGGAGTTTATTCTGATATCAACCGAGATCCACGGCTACAGACGTGAACCGCGCGTACCATGCCCTGAATCATTTGATGCAATAGGTGACACCTTCCTTGTTGACTACGTTCGCGTGTTTGATAAAAAGGCTTAAATTAACAAAATAGTGTCAGCATATATCCCGAATCACTTGACTTTCACAGTGGTTTGGGATATAATATTTCCGAAAAAGATTTATATTATAAGCCTAAGGAGCACGCCAATGACACTGAAAGAAAAAATAGCCGCGGCACTTCCCGTTTGCGGCGTTCACGTTAATATGACAGACCCGATAGTCACGGAAATATTTGCCAATCTCGATTATGATTACGTCTGTCTTGATCTTGAGCATACCGCGATGGATGCCGAGCACGTACATATCCATTTGCTTGCGGCGCACAGCGCAGGCAAGCCGCTTGTAGTGCGCGTTCCGCAGGACGATCTTACGATAACAAAAAAGATTCTCGAAATGGGAATCGACGGCATCATATTCCCTATGGCTAAGGACGCAAAGCACGCAAAAGAGCTTCTTGATATGACGCTCTACCCTCCATACGGTACACGCGGCTGCGGACCTAAGGGGGCTGTCAGATACGGCATTGACAGCGAAAGCGAGTATTATAAGCAAGATCACATAAACAAGCTCTGCCGCTTTGTGCAGATCGAGCAGGAAAGCGCGGCACTTGATGCGGAAAATATCGCCGCACTTGAGCATCTGGACGGATGTATTCTCGGGCTTTATGACCTTTCGGGCTCTATC
>JAFQPF010000028.1 GCA_017411885.1 Clostridia bacterium | reverse complement strand
GCGATGAGCCGGGCTCTGAGCTTATGGGCTTTAAGCAAACGCATTACGAGGTGTTTGCACTTGAGGATATAGCCGAGCTTGAAACCGAAGAGCTTATGTCGGGCGTGAGACTGTCTGTTACAGATAAATCAGGCGCGCAAAGGCTCGTGTGCGAAGCGCCTAACACCTTCAAGGAAGCACTGATGGCTTTTGCGGGCTATATCAGACTGATAAAATCGGGTGAATTTGCAGGAGTTGAAGAAGAGGATAAGGAGCTTCGCTGCAATATATGCGGCAGAAGATATCCCGACAAAAACAGGGTGTGTCCGTATTGCTCGGACAACAAGGGCGTGCTTAAAAAGCTTTTCCCTTTTTTCAAAAAGTACATATGGCAGATGCTGACAATACTTCTGATGCTTGTGTTGACAAGCGCGCTCGGAGTCGTAACTCCTTACGTCAGCAACTCCTTTTACATAGACAACGTCCTTGAAGAGGGAGGAAAATATTACGGACAGATAATGATGGTTATCGGAATTATGCTTTCTGTCCGCATAGCCGATCTTGTGATCGTTATCATAAATGATATCGTAACCAGCCGTGTTTCGGCAAACATAACCTACGATCTGAAAAAGACGATTTTCGAATCGATAAACAGACTTTCGCTCGGATTTTTCAATTCGCGCCGTACAGGCGGACTTATGACACAGATCGAAACCGATTCGTCAACTCTTTACGATTTCTTCTGCGTTATGGTGCCCGATTTTGCGGTGGCGGCGACAAAGATAATCGCGGTAAGCATCGTTCTGTTTATAATGGATCCCCTGCTTGCGTTTATAACACTTCTGACAATACCGGCGTATGTGTTAATGGTTTCCCACGCCTTTGCAAAAAGCAGGAGAATGGCAAACATCCATTACGCAAGCGTAAAGGCTTTGAGAGCAAGACTCGGCGACGTTATCAACGGACTCAGGGTCGTAAAGGCGTTTGCGCACGAAAAATACGAAAGCCGCAGCTTTTACAAGCTCAGCCATAATAAGACGAGAATTTATTTCGAGTGGTCGATGTACGACGTTATCGTTTACCCGGCGATAAGCTTCGTGCTGTATCTCGGCGTGGTAGCTGTCTGGGCGATAGGCGGTATGTCGGTATTCAAGGGAGAGCTTTCATACGGCGATCTTCTTTCATTCGTTGCTTATATGGGAATGGTTTATTCGCCGCTTAATTTTATAATCAACAGCATCAGACGTATGTCAGAATCGGTCAACGCCGCAAACAGACTCTTTGAGATAGCCGACGCTATCCCCGAGGTCGTTGAGTGTGAAAAGCCGGTGACGATAGAAAACCTTCGCGGTGAGGTTGAATTTAAAAACGTATCCTTTGCGTATACGAAATCGAAAAAGACCATAGACCGTGTTTCCTTCAGCATAGAGGCGGGAAAAACTCTCGGTATAGTCGGTCGCACCGGCTCGGGAAAATCAACTCTTGTCAATCTGCTTATCCGTCTGTACGATGTAAGCGACGGAGAGATACTTATAGACGGTGTCAACGTTAAAAATATGTCCTTTGAACAGCTCAGAAAAAGCGTTGCGATCGTTTCGCAGGAAACCTATCTGTTCACCGGAACCATATTTGAAAATATCGCGTATTCGATGAAAAACGCAACCTATGACGAGGTCGTAAGCGCGGCGATAGAGGCAGGCGCGCACGACTTTATTATGAAGCTGCCGGACGGATATGAAACGCTTATCGGTTTTGGAAACCGCGATCTATCGGGAGGCGAAAGGCAAAGGCTTTCGATCGCCCGCGCGCTGCTCAAGCACCCGCGCATACTGATACTTGACGAGGCTACCGCGGCTATGGACACGTCTACCGAGCAAAAGATAGAAAACGCGATAGACAGACTGAGCGGAAGCTGTACGACGATAATGATAGCCCACAGACTTTCGACTCTGAAGAGCGCAGATAAGCTCGTGGTTATCGAGGATGGAAAAATGCACGAGTGCGGCACTCACGATGAGCTTCTTGAAAAAGAGGGCATATACCATAAGCTTTATACGCTTCAGCTTGAAGCGCTTCGCAATATTATAAGTGACGGCGACGAGGATGCGGACAAGGAAAAGAAGCAGCCCAAGCCTACGATGCGCGATAAGCGTAGATGAGATTAAGCATATAAAATACAGCTTAGCCGGCAATACCCGGCAGATCGGAGCTATTATGGAGATTAAAAATAATAACGGGGTTGTGTATCTGACTCCGGAGCTTGCACATTTTGTAAAGGTCGGTGATTTTCTCGGGCTTGATCTTACGGGAGATATAGCAAGCCTTAACGAAAGCGTGCTTGATACTGAGCGGCTTCCTCATTACGACAGAGTAAGGCTCAGACGTGCCTTTCCGTTTTCACTTGAGGATAAATATATCTCGGTGCTTGATTTTGAACAAAACGAGATAGGGCTTATCGAGGATATCGGCACGTTTGAAAGTGAGCAGGCAGAGCTTATAAAAAACGAGCTTAAAAGAGTTTATTATTCACCGCGTGTCACAGCGATAAAATCGGTGAAGGAAAGACTCGGATACGCCTTTTTTGCCGTGGACAGCGACGTTGGCGAGCTTGAAATACCGCTTCGAGATGTATACAGAAGCCTTATAAGAATAGGTGATGACAGACTTGTTATCATTGATACCGACGGCAACAGATATTATATTGACTCAATAAAACAGCTTGATAAAGCCAGCCAGAAAAAGCTTGAAATGTACGTATAAGCTTATCGGAGAATTCGATGAAAAAGAGAGTAGATAAATTAAGAGAGCAGCGGCATGACAAAAAGCGGCTTGAAAAGCGGCTTTTTGAGCTTTGCCCGGATGCTCCCAAGCGTGATTTTCTCGCGATATGTCCTATGGGACTGTCAGAGGAGGGAATTATTGCTTTTTCAAAAGAGGATATTGTCATCGCGAAATCCAAGGGCTCGCTTGAGGTGTTGGATGCTTCAAGGGTAAGCGCGCTTAAGGCAACGTCTGAAAACGGATGCGTGTTTTTTGAATGTGAATATGACGGCAAGGTGCGAAACCTTTGTGTGTCGGATAACCGCGAGCAAAAGCTTTACACCAAGGTTATGCGTGATCTTGCCCACGTTTACGGAAAGCGTGATGAGCATAAGGATGAGCACAAGCACAAGCATGACAAGGCTGACGGCGTATGCCCTGTTTGCGGCGGCGAACTTAAGCCGGGCGAAAAACGCTGTAAAAAATGCTCGAAGCCCTTAAAGCTTGTCTTAAGGCTTTTCGGGCTCACGCGCGGCTTCAGAGTAAAGATAATCGTAACCGCGCTGATGCTCGTGCTTATATCCTCGGTGTCGCTTGTAATGCCGTATCTTAACCGTGTGCTTGTTGACGATTATATAAAGAGCGGAAAAAGCGATATATCATATAAGGGCTTTGCGCTCGTTATACTTTCGATGGTAGCCGTTCAGATAATTCTGAACCTGCTTACGATCGTAAGAAGATATTTCAGCGCCTCGGCAGGTGCCGGACTTCAGACCGAGCTTGCCACGAAGAATTTTGACAAAGCGCTGTCACTTTCTCTTTCTACGGGAAGCAACTATGAATCGGGCGATCTTTATACAAGAATAAACCGCGAAATATCCGATATACAATGGATACTTACCGAGCATGTGCCTAATTACCTTGAGCATATACTTAAGCTCGTTTTCGTGGGAGTACTTCTTTTTACCTATGACTTAAAGCTTGCATTGGTTATGCTTTTGCCGATACCTGTAATCATATTCGTGTTCTACATAGTCAGAGAGCCTACCCACGCACTCTGGGTAAAGCAAAGGTCAAAGTCAAGACAGAGCAGCAGCGTGTTGCACGATATATATTCCGGTATCCGTGTGGTGAAATCCTACGGTACTGAAAAAAGTGAATTTGAGCGATATGATAAGGTTTCCAAAGAATATAAGGATGTACAGATAAAGAACGAAACTCTGTGGCCGCTTATAATAAGGCCCACCTTCTTCCTTGCGGGAATAGGAGAATTTTTCCTTTTGTATTTCGTTGGAAACAGGATACTTAACGGAAGTATGACACTCGGCGAAATGGCGCAGTTTTCGGCGTACGTTTCTATGATCTACGCGCCGCTTCGTGAGCTTGCGAATCTCCCCAAGCTTATAACCTACTTCGGTGTCTCGGTAAGCAAGATGTTTGATCTGCTCGATGAAAAAGAGGAGATGAAGGACGCGCCCGATGCCAAAGCAATTACGGTACAGGGCGAGGTCGAGATCAAAAATTTAAGCTTCGGGTATGACGAAACAAGAGAGATCCTCAAGGATATAAGCCTTACCGTAAAGCCGGGCGAGATGGTAGGAATAGTCGGCAGATCCGGTGCGGGAAAATCAACGCTTATCAACCTTATTATGCGTATGTACGATCCTACCTCGGGAAGCATTACCGTGGACGGACACGACCTTCGCGATATAAACCAAGAGTCCTACCGCTCGCAGATAGGCGTGGTATTGCAGGAAAATTACCTCTTTACCGGCTCGGTATACGAAAATATCCTCTACGCAAAGCCGGATGCGCGCTATGACGAGGTCATAGCGGCGGCAAAGGCGGCGGGCGCGCACGTATTTATTATGAAGCTGCCCGACGCGTATAACACAAAGGTCGGAGAGCGCGGCTACACCCTTTCGGGCGGTGAGCGTCAGCGAATAGCGATCGCGCGCGCACTTTTGCGCGATCCGAAGATACTTATACTTGATGAGGCGACCGCCTCGCTTGATACCGAAACCGAGCGCAGAGTGCAGGATGCGCTTGCAAACCTTATCCGCAACCGCACCACTTTCGCTATCGCGCACAGGCTTTCTACTCTCAGAAATGCGACTCGGCTCATAGTAATCGAGCACGGCACTATTGCCGAAACGGGCACTCACGATGAGCTTATGGAAAAGAAGGGACTTTACTATTCGCTCGTTATGGCACAGAGAAATATGTCAACGAATAATAAAACAGATAAGGAGCAATCAGAATGAAGAAGCAACAGCAGGCATTTATCGGAAACAAAAAAATGTTGAAGGGCGGACTTCACTGTCATACTACACGCTCGGACGGAGCAGGCGATCCTGCCGACGTTATAAGACTTCACCATAAAAACGGATATGATTTCTTGGCTATCACAGACCACAGGAATTATAACTATATCAACTACGCGCCCGAGGTGCCGATAACGATAATTCCCGGAATGGAGTACGACAGCACCTTTGAATATAACGGCGATGGCTTCAGATGCTTCCATACCGTCTGCCTTGGTCCGTCCAAGGAGGAGGGCAACGGCTTTGAGCAGGACGTGAAGCTTCCTACGGGTAAGTCTACCTGCCAGGAGGAATATCAGCCTTATCTTGATGATATCCACGCAAAGAAGAATATCACCATATACTGCCACCCCGAATGGAGCAATACTCCCACGCGTTACTTTGATAAGCTTGAGGGCAACGTCGCGATCGAGGTGTGGAATACCGGTGCCGCAATGGGTAACGAGTGTGATACCGACGCTCCGTACTGGGATGAGCTGCTCGGTATGGGCAAGCGCCTGTGGGGCGTTGCCGCCGATGACGGACATGGCATGAACGGACATTGTAAGGGCTGGGTAATGGTAAACGCGGAGAATAATATCAACGCGATACTTGAAGCGATCAAGGACGGCGCGTTTTACTCCTCCTGCGGCCCCGAAATATACGATTTCTATATAGAGGATGGAAAAGCGATAATCGAATGCTCGCCTGCATCGCGTATCCGCTTCCACAGCGATAAGCATACCACAAAGGTGCGCCGCGGCGAAAACGGAGAGCTTATCACACGCGCCGAGCTTGAGCTTGATGACACATGGCAGCATAGGTACGAATACGTAAGAGCCGTTGTAATCGACGAAAACGGCAAAAAGGCATGGACAAATCCGATATTCGTTGATTGGGAGTAACCTTAAAATAAGAAAGACGAAGAAAATTCTTCGTCTTTCTCATATATTTTGTTCGCTAAGCCAATCAATTAAGCTGCAAGCCAGAAGCTGCTTTTTTGAGTCAAGCGCAGCTATCTTTTCTTCAAGCAGGGGCGCAACGTCAATCCTTCCGTGATCGTTTACCGCGCCGAGCAGTATTGAATCGGGTGTTGTTTTCAAGACAGTGCAGATCCGCATAAGCACGTCGATGCTCGGAATCGAGCGCGCCGTTTCGATGTTGGAAAGGTATTTGTCGCTGAGCTCAGCCATTTCGTTAACCTCGATCTGCTTGAGCCCAAGCTCCTTGCGTCTTGCGGCGATGCGTCTGCCGACCTCTTTATAATCAACGTACATAACACGACTCCCATCAACTTTTTTATATATTGTATATCATTATTGCACACAAATGAACATACTAAAAGATGAATTTCATCTTGACATAAGAAATATTCTGTGTTATAATGGAAATACCACTTATTGTGGGATGATTTACGACTATGAAAGGAGACCCTTATGAAACACGCAATTTTATTTAAGAAAGACTATCAAGCTAAGAAAAAAATATTATCCCTTTTGCTGACATTGCTTATGATCACGTCAGTAATTCCTGTGGCAGTTGGCGCTGTCGGATATGCTGAACCGATTGCAGGCGGACGCACTACGTGGGACGCTTATGATATTATGTATCCCGGTGATGCGGGAACAATGTTCCACGGAGCCTTCACACAGCCGACCGTATGGAATCCGATAGGAGGACGCTACGAGCATTGGACGGGAGTTTATTTTGAAAGAACCACATATCAGGACGTAGAATGTGTTGAGGTTTCAATCGACCCCGACGGCAACACGCTCAATCCGATAATGGACTATAACTATTATCAGTGGGACAGCGAATATTATATGCCCTCGCTTGACGCGACAAAGAATAGCTGGCTCAAGATCAAGTATGCGTATAATGATGCTGCAAGTGAGATCGATCAGATAAAATTCTATGCATCCAAGGATAGCGCCCTTGGTGAAACGCCTCTCAAAAAGGCGGAAAAGACCTTTGATATCGTCAACGGAAACGGCGAATGGCAGGAGGTTATAGTAGACCTTTCTGATATAGTATTTGATGACGGTACAACCTGGGGCGAAAATACCATCCGTCAGTTCAGGCTTCATATGTTTGAGGGTAACAATAATCCCGATGCAGTGTGCTATATCGCAGGCTTCGGCTTCTTTGAATCTGAAGAAGCGGCAGAAGCGTGGGATTACGGAGTGAAATCCGACTCTCCTGTGAGCGGCGGTCGCACTGCGTGGGAAGCCGATGATATTATGTATCCCGGTGACCCCGGAACAAAGTACCACGGAGCGTTTATACAGCCTACCGTATACAATCCGATAGATGGCTGGTACGAGCATTGGACCGGCGTTTATTTTGAGAAAACCACATATCAGGACGTAGAATGTGTTGAGGTTTCAATCGACCCCGACGGCAACACGCTCAATCCGATAATGGACTATAACTATTATCAGTGGGATGCAGACTATTATATGCCCTCGCTTGATGCTACAAAGAACAGCTGGCTTAAGATCAAGTATGCGTACAACGGTGATGCAAGCGAGATCGATCAGATAAAATTCTATGCATCCAAGGATAGCGCCCTTGGTGAAACGCCTCTCAAAAAGTCAGAAAAGACTGTCGACATCGTTAACGGTGACGGTGAGTGGCAGGAAATTATAATTGACCTTTCGGATATGGTGTTCGATGACGGCACAAGCTGGGGTGAAAACACAATCCGTCAGTTCAGACTCCATATGTTTGAGGGTAATACCAACCCCGATGCGGCGTGTTATATAGCAGGCTTCGGCTTCTTTGAATCCGAAGAGGCGGCAAAGGCGTGGGGTGCCCCCGAGGAGGAAATCGATTCATATCTTGTAGTAACAAAATATACAGATTATGAGCTTTATGACCACGCTGTTCTTTCAGCTATTATTGATGGAACGGAAACATCCATCAAGGTTAAGACAATCAACGAAAAGAAGGCTGACGGAGTAGTTGTGCCGTGGGCGAATATTCCTAATCTTGACGCAAACAGTCTTGCCGAAAAGCTTGCGGATATTTTCGGTGTATATACCTATACCGTGGACGCGGACGGCTTCTATACGCTCACAAAGCAGAACAGAAATATGCACCTCAAGGACTACGTAAGCACGGTCGAAGATGGGTACGTAAGCTTCCAGGACTGGGAAACGGTAGGCGTTCTTGATGCAAACGCTAACGGCAACACACGTGATGAGATCATCAGAGTTAACTCTGCTACAACGATCTATCTCGTAGACTTTGACGAGCATGAAGTAACAATGATCAAGCCCTCCAGCTATTTCAGCATCAATTTAAATATAGATACCGATCCTCTGTTTATGATCGACAGAATCGGTTACGGTAATCCGGATGGGGAATATGCCGACGGCATCGGCTACGGCGTTGCATCCGTTATCTGTATTGAAACGTCAAAAGAATATGTCGACGAAACATATTATAAGCTTGTATACGTTCAGGAAGACGTTTCTTCCACAAGCTCAGGCTTTGCAGCTGATTATGGGCTTCAAACAGGTGTTATGGGTGAAACTTACTTCAAGTATGTTGCTGAAAATGACGAAGCTTACCTCGCAACTGTAACATTTAAAACGGTTGAAGAAATCTTCGTTTCCAATACATACAGAACCAACCATCTCGGCGGTGCAAATCTTGTTGCAGGTCTGTATCTTGTCAACGGTGAGAATATCGTCATAGATCACAAGACGGTATCAACACTTACAAGTGAGTCCGCATCTGAGCGTTATCTCAACCATGGCAATACCAAGATCGCATACGACTTATGGGACGTGGCGGGTGACGATATCAACCTCTACGATTATAAGTATATAGCAATCGAAGGTAAAGCAAATCTTATCGGAAGCAATATTCAGACGATCAAGTTCAGATTCTTTGAAGAGATTGACGGCGAGCTTATCGCTACGGATCTCAAGAATGAAAGGCTTGTCGATTATATGACAGAAAACTTCTGCACTATCACAAAGCCCGACGAGGACGACAAGTACACGTGGACATACGATTACAAAGATGTTCGTGTGCTCATAATTCCCAACACAATGTCCGGCTTTGATAAGAATCTCGAATTCATAAACAACACCCTCGCAGGCATAGTTGTTGCAGAGGCAATCCCCGAAACCGATGCGAATATCGTAGTAGCCGGCGGCAGATGCCGCGCAGGCGAGACGGTTGACGTTACAATATCGCTTGAAAACAACCCTGGTGTCGCATTTATGCGCTTATCGGTAGACTATGATTCAAACGCGATGAAGCTTGTTGAGGTCAAGGATGCGGGCATACTCGGAATCGAGGTTCATTCTGATAATCTGACGGCAGACCCGTATACCCTTTATTGGGAAAACTCGACTATCAGAAATAACATTACCTCGAATGGAACAGCGGTAACGCTTACCGTTGAGGTTGATGAAAACGCAGAGGAAGGAAGCTATCCTATAACCGTTACCTACGATAACACCAAGGACGATATAATGGACGTTGATTTCGGCGAGGTTTATTTCAACGTAATAAACGGCGCTGTAGAGGTTGTCGACTTCATTTACGGTGACGTAAACGGAGATTTTGAGGTAACACCGGTCGACAGCGCAACGCTTTCAAGATATCTTGCGAAGTGGACGGGATATGGCGAGGATGTGATCGATCCTGATGCATCCGATGTCAACTGTGACGGAAGCGTAACGGCGGTTGACAGCGCAATGCTTTCACGCCACCTTGCAAAATGGACGGGATACGAAACCCTCCCGATAGAAGAATAATGACAATCCCCCGACACCGTCGGGGGATTTGTTTATCTTAAGTTTCAAGCAGGCTTATTGATTAAATATGTTGATAATGCGCAGTCCTTTTTTGGCGGCATAGTTATGTGCAATAGCCGTTCCGCTTTTGCCTGATTTTGAGGCGGAGTAATTTTCGTCATAATAGCATATACAAAAAGTGCTGTTGTCGATCATTTTACAATTGCGCTCTATGTATACGGATTTTCCTGCCCCGATTATTTTAACCGGGTAATAAGTATCTTCGTATTTTTCTAACAGATAATTTCTGTATTCATTGTTTATATACGGAAATTCCGCTCGCACGTATATTCTTTTTATAAATGGATATTTTTGCTTGAGGATAGTTACAATACTGTGACATAATTTGTCAAATTCGCTTCTGCTGCCAAACAAAAACGTATGCACTTTTTCATTTACTATTAATTTTTCAACCTCTGAATACAGTGTAACTTTCAAATCGTTGGTTTCGGGAATTTTTCTGTGTCCGAAAAAACAACAAGTATACTTTTTTATTTCTTTCATAACTTCACCTCAAAAATATTATAGATATACGGTATATCCGTTATTGACATTATAGCACAAAAACTCGGTAAAATAAATACATAATATATTTATTTTGGAGTGATATTATGGCTATCAAAAGTGTATCTATAAGAATTGAGGAAGAAATGCTTGATAAGATCGCCTATGTTGCCGATTATGAGGGCAGAAGCGTTAACAGTCACGTGCTTGTTCTCATAAGACAAAACATAAAGGCTTTTGAAGAAGCGAACGGAGCAATTGAGGGAAGCATAGATCCCGACCTGAATGTAAAACCGACCAGGAAATAGAAAACAGCCTCGTGACATTCATAGTCACGAGGCTGTTTTCATACCATATACTCGTTTGTTTTGTTCCCGTCGAGGTCGTAAAAATCGAAGCGTCCGCTTTCGTATATCACGTATCCGCGAGGTGTGTTTTCCTTGGGAATCGAAACTGAGCCGGGATTTATATAGGTGAAGTGTTCATACTTTTCGGCTTTGGTTACGTGTGTATGTCCGCACAAAAGCACGCTTCCATTTGCAAGCGGCGGGGGATTATCGGGATTATACACGTGTCCGTGAGTCGCGTAAAGGGTGACGCTTGCGTCATAAAGCAGGGCATAATCGGCAAGCACGGGGAAGTCAAGCACCATCTGGTCGACCTCTGTATCGCAGTTTCCGCGCACGGCAAGTATTTTATCCTTAAGCGGATTGAGTATCGCAATGACCTCCTTGGGAGCATAGCCGTCGGGCAGATCGTTGCGCGGACCGTGATATAGTATATCTCCGAGAAGGAGTAATTTTTCGCAGCCCGACGCTTCAAAGCGTTCTGTCAGCATTCGCGCGTATTTCGCAGAGCCGTGTATATCCGAAGCTATCATTATTTTCATATAAGCACACCCTTCGTGTAAGTTTTCTATAACATTATAGCCCTCAGGCAGAGCTTTTGTCAAGTAAGAAAAGCCCTTTATGGCAATATCAACTGTTTTTATATTTTTCTTTGTGATATTTCGTGTAAAATTATGTTGAGAATTTACTTGACAAAGTGTACCAAAATAGTGTAAAATAATAATGGTTTCTCGATGACTGACGGATAAGCGAGTTTACGCGTGGAAGTCGGGAAAAATAAAGCCGACCGTCTGGGCAGCCTTATCCAATCAGGATAGGTGCGCCCTTTTTTGTTTTGCTTTGAGGCAAAGTGGTTTTTAGCAAGAAAATTATGCCGCGGAATGCGGAGAAACGGAGATATGATTATGAAAAAAGTCGGAATCGTAATGGGCAGCGACAGCGATCTCAACGTTGTTGAAAAGGCGATAAATACGCTTAAGGAATACGGCGTTGAATACGAGGTGCGTGTTATAAGCGCACACAGAACGCCTGTTGAGGCGGCAGAATTTGCTCAGGATGCGCGCTCACGCGGTGTCGGCGTAATCATAGCCGCGGCGGGAATGGCGGCTCATTTAGCAGGAGCGATGGCGGCTAATACCACCCTGCCGGTTATCGGTATTCCGGTAAAATCCACAAATCTTGACGGACTTGACGCGCTCTTGTCCACGGTTATGATGCCCTCGGGCATCCCGGTAGCGACGGTTGCTATCGACGGAGCGACAAACGCGGCTATTTTAGCCTTGCAGATACTCGCGACAGCAGACGATGCTCTTGCGGCAAAGCTTGATGCGGCACGCGCGGCTGCTGCTGATAAGGTAAGAGAAAAGGACGCGGCTGTTATCGCAAGATTTGAAAAGTAATAAAAGGCGGAGGAAATATGGGAGGCTTTTTTGGCGTAGCAAGCAAGCGTGAAGCAATATCCGACGTATTCTTCGGTACCGATTACCATTCGCATCTCGGAACAAGGCGTGCCGGTATGGCGGCTTACGATGATGAGATAGGGCTTCAGCGCGATATACATAATATTGAAAATTCACCCTTCAGAACAAAGTTTGACAAGGTGCTTTTAGAAATGAAGGGCAGGTCGGCTATCGGTTGCATAAGCGACACCGACCCTCAGCCGCTTCTGATACGTGCGAACATCGGCACATATGCGATATCGATCGTCGGCAGGATAAACAACAGCGAGGAGCTGATACAGAAGTATCTTCTTTCAAACGGCGGTCACTTTGGTGTTATGACCGGCGGCAAGGTCAACTCGGTTGAGCTTGTTGCATCACTTATAAATCACAAAAACGATTTCGGAGAGGGTATTAAATTTGCCCAAGAGGTAATAGACGGCTCGATATCGGTGCTTATCCTTAAGAACGACGGCTCGCTTATTGCGGCGCGCGACAGGCTTGGCAGACTTCCGGTAATCGTTGGTAAAAGCGAGGATGGATATAGTGTCTCCTTTGAATCCTTTGCCTTTGAAAAGCTTGGATACGAGATCGAAAAGGAGCTTGGTCCGGGCGAGATAGTTGAGCTTCGGGCTGACAAGATGACTCAGCTTGCTTCTCCGGGCAAGGAAATGCGGATATGCTCGTTCTTGTGGACCTACTACGGCTACTCGAACTCGATATACGAGGGCGTTAACGTAGAGCTGATGAGATACAGAAACGGTCAGATCCTTGCCGAGAACGACAGGAAAAATAGACTTGCACAGGATATAGATTATGTTTGCGGCGTACCCGATTCGGGAACACCGCACGCAATTGGATACGCAAACGAAAGCAAGATCCCATTTGCGCGTCCTTTTATAAAATACACGCCCACCTGGCCGAGAAGCTTTACTCCTCCGACACAGCAGGAGCGTGAAAAGATTGCCAAGATGAAGCAGATACCCGTAAAGGAGCTTATCAAGGATAAGGATCTGTTGTTCGTGGACGATTCGATAGTAAGAGGAACTCAGCTTAAGGAAACGGTTGACTTCCTTTATGAAAACGGCGCAAAGTCGGTGCATATGCGCTCGGCGTGCCCTCCGATTATGTATGGGTGCAAGTACCTTAACTTTTCACGCGCGACCTCCGAGCTTGAGCTTGTGGCAAGGCGCACGATCCTTGAGCTTGAGGGCGAAGAGGGGCTTAACCATATTGAAGAATACAGCGATTCGACCACCGAAAGAGGCAAGAAGCTGCGCGAAAAGATCGCCGAAGCGCTCAACTTCGATTCGCTTGATTTTCAGTCGCTTGACGGAATTATAAAGGCGATCGGAATAGATAGATGCAAGCTTTGCACCTATTGCTGGGACGGAAAAGAATGAGTAAATAATTTAAGTACGAAAGGAATATAAAAATGGAAAAAAGCTACAGCGAAAGCTATAAGGCGGCAGGCGTTGATATTACTGCCGGCTATAAGGCGGTTGAACTTATGAAGGCTCATATCGCAAAGACGGTTACCGAGGGAGCTATCTCGGGAATCGGCGATTTCGGAGGACTTTTCGCACTTGATCTCAAGGGCATGAGCTCCCCCGTGCTCGTAGGCGGAACCGACGGTGTCGGAACCAAGCTCAAGCTTGCGTTCCTTATGGACAAGCACGATACCGTGGGCATCGACTGCGTTGCGATGTGTGTAAACGATATAATCTGCTCGGGCGCAAAGCCTTTGTTCTTCCTTGATTACATAGCACTCGGCAAGAACGTGCCCGAAAGAGTTGCAGACATTGTAAAGGGCGTTGCGGACGGATGCGTAATGGCAGGCGCGGCGCTTATCGGAGGCGAAACAGCGGAAATGCCCGGCTTCTACCCCGAGGACGAATATGATCTCGCGGGCTTCTCTGTAGGTATAGTTGACAGAGAAAAGGTTCTTGATAAGAACGCTATGAAGGAGGGTGACGTTGTTATCGGTATCCCCTCAAGCGGCGTTCATTCTAACGGCTTTTCGCTTGTAAGACGCGTTTTCGACGTTGAAAACTGCGACCTTAAGAGCCCCAGAGCCGAGCTTGACGGCAAGTCGCTCGGTGAAGCGCTTTTAGCTCCCACAAAGATATACGTTAAGCCGATGCTTGCACTCTTTGACAAGATCACGGTCAAGAGCGTGTGCCACGTAACAGGTGGCGGCTTCTATGAAAATATTCCGCGTGCTATTCCTGACGGACTTTGCGCTAATATTTGCAAGGATAAGCTTCCGAAGCTTCCGATATTCGATCTTCTTGCAAAGACCGGAAATATTCCCGAGCGCGATATGTACAACACCTTTAATATGGGCGTCGGTATGGCATTTGTGGTAGATGCAAAGGACGTTGACACGGCACTTGCGATCCTTGCTGAAAACGGCGAAACAGATGCGCGCGTTATCGGTGAGATCGTAAAGGACAGTGAAAACAAGGTGACCGTATGCTAAGGCGCATACGTCAGTCGCTTGCGCTTGCAACCGCGGCAGGTGTTATGATAGGTATAGGCGGCACGGTCAATCTCAAGCTTGGCGGGATCGAGGGCGCGGTATTCTTCGCGGTTGCGCTTTTGACCATCTGTATGCTTTCGCTTCATCTTTTCACGGGAAAGGTCGGCGCGCTTATATACAGTGATAATAAAAAGCAGGATGCACCGCTTCTTTTAACCTGTATCGCAGGCAATATGCTCGGCACGTTTTTGGCTTCGGTTATATGTAATACCGCCGATCAGTCCGGCGCGATATACAACGCGGCACGCCTTATGTGCGAGGGCAAGCTTGCAAGACCTGTTCCTTCGATACTCACATCAGCCTTTATGTGCGGTATACTTATGTACGTCGCTGTGACGATATTTGCTCGCAAGCAGAGCATATCGGGTATTATATTCTGCGTGCCCGTGTTCATACTTTCGGGCTACGAGCACTCGATAGCTGATATGTATTACTTTTTTACCGCGAAAATGTTTTATCCACAGGTATGGCTTTTCCTCTTGCTTGCAATAATCGGTAACGCACTCGGCGGTTGGTTTATTCCGGTAGTAAAAAAGCTTGCCGGCGAAGCAAAGGACTGAATCTGACGACTACAAAAACATCCTTACAGGGAGAAAAATAATGACACAGGCAAAAATCGCCGTGCTCGTTTCGGGCGGCGGCACTAATCTTCAGGCACTTATAGATGCACAGAATTCGGGCATCATCAAGCACGGAAAGATCACGCTTGTAATATCCAATAAAAGCGATGCGTATGCGCTTGAAAGAGCCCGTACAAACAACATTGAAACCGCAATAGTAAGACGCTCGGAGGACAAAAGCATTGAGGATCAGATCATAAAGCTGCTTGACGAATATGAGATCGACCTTATCGTGCTTGCAGGCTTTATGTGCATCCTTTCGGAAAAGTTCACCTCACGCTATCCCGAGCGAATCATAAACGTTCATCCCTCGCTTATCCCCTCGTTCTGCGGAAAGGGCTTTTACGGTCTTAAGGTACACGAGGCTGTGCTTGAATACGGAGTCAAGGTTACGGGTGCTACGGTGCATTTTGTAAACGAGATACCCGACGGCGGACGCATCATTATGCAAAAGGCAGTCGCGGTCGGAGCCCACGATACTCCCGAAATGCTCCAAAGACGTGTAATGAGACAGGCAGAATGGAAGATACTTCCCCAATCGACCGAAAAGGTGTGCAGGGAAATCGTTAAAAACAGTAAATAAAAACACAGATATAAAGAAAGGTAAAGGTAATCATAATGAGCGCACTTGACACAATGAAGCTTTCAGATATTTTATCCTCCTGCACCTATCCCGGCCGCGGTATCGTAGTTGGTACTACACCCGACGGTGAAAACGCGGTATTCGCGTATTTCATAATGGGCAGAAGTGAAAACAGCCGTAACCGCGTTTTCGTTGAAAAGGCAGGCGGCGAGATCATCACCGCGCCCTTTGATGAAAGTAAGGTTAAGGACCCATCTCTTATAATCTATTCTCCCGTAAAGGTCTGGGAGGATACAACTATCGTAACTAACGGCGATCAGACAGACACCGTATACGATTATCTCAAGGCAGGCAAAAGCTTTGAGGATGCGCTCGATACAAGATGCTTTGAGCCGGACGAGCCTAACTTCACGCCCCGAATCAGCGCGGCACTCAAGGTGAAGGATAACAAGTATACATACAAGATGAGCATACTCAAGTCTGCGGATGAAAAGGGAAGCGATTGTATGAGATACACATACTCCTATCCCTCGCTTGCAGGCATCGGTACCTTTATCCACACGTATATGAAGGACGGAAATCCGCTTCCTTCCTTTGAAGGTGAGCCCGAAAGAGTAGCGGTTGACAATGATATTGACGCATATACAAACGATATCTGGAACAGCCTCAACGCTGATAATAAAATATCGCTTTACGTAAGATATATCAGAATCGCGGACGGCACCTACACCTCAAGACTTATCAATAAATACGAAAAGTAAGAGCAAACGAAAGGAAGAAGAAAATGAAAGAATTTGAACTTAAATACGGTTGTAACCCCAATCAGAAGCCTTCGAAGATATATATGTCAAACGGTGCCGAGCTTCCGATAGAGATACTCTGCGGACGTCCCGGATACATAAACTTCCTTGATGCGTTCAACTCCTGGCAGCTCGTTAAGGAGCTTAAGGCGGCAACCGGTATGCCTTGTGCTACCTCGTTTAAGCACGTAAGCCCCACCTCTGCGGCTGTCGGACTCAAGCTTGACGAAAAGCTCAAGAAGGCTTGCTTCGTAGACGATATTGAGGGCCTTGACGATTCTCCCCTTGCCTGTGCTTATGCACGTGCAAGAGGTACAGACCGTCAGTCCTCCTTCGGCGACTGGATCGCACTTTCCGACGTTTGCGACGAAACCACCGCGCTTATAGTAAAGCGTGAGGTTTCCGACGGTATCATCGCTCCCGGTTATACCGATAAGGCACTTGAGATACTCAAGTCAAAGCGCAAGGGTAACTATAACATCGTTAAGATCGACCCCGATTATATCCCTGAGGAAAAGGAGATCAAGCAGGTATTCGGTATCACCTTTGAGCAGGGAAGAAACAACTTCAAGATCGATGCTGAGCTTCTTGATAACGTAGTTACAGAAAACAAGAATATCCCCGAAAGTGCAAAGATCGACCTTATCATCGCGCTTATCACGCTTAAGTATACACAGTCAAACTCTGTATGCTATGCGGTAGGCGGACAGGCTATAGGCGTTGGCGCGGGCCAGCAGTCGAGAATATACTGCACAAGACTTGCGGGAAGCAAGGCTGATATATGGCATCTCAGACAGCACGACCGTGTGCTTAACCTCCCCTTCAAGCCCGAGCTTGGCAGACCGGACAGAGATAACGTTATCGACGTTTATATTTCCGAGGACTGCGAGGACGTGCTTGCAGAGGGCAAATGGCAGAAGTATTTCACAGAATGCCCCGCTCCCTTTACAAAGGAAGAGCAGAAGGCATATCTTGCTACGATTACCGGCGTTTCGGTAGGCTCGGATGCGTTCTTCCCGTTTGATGATAATATTGAGCGCGCACGCAGAAGCGGTGTATCCTACATCGCAGAGCCGGGCGGATCTATCCGTGACGATCTCGTTATAGAATGCTGCAATAAGTACGGCATCGCTATGGCGTTTACCGGAATGAGACTCTTCCACCATTAATAAAAATCACAAGGGCGGCAGACCAAAAAGGTCTTCCGCCCATACGGACGTATAAGAGGGAAAATATAATGGGTATGAAAGTAATGGTTGTTGGCGGCGGCGGCCGCGAGCACGCAATAATAAAAGAACTTAAAAAATCTCCCGAAATTGATAAGCTTTACGCGCTTCCGGGTAACGGCGGTATCGCGCGCGATGCCGAGTGCGTGGCTATAGGCGCAAAGGACATTGACGCGATAGTGGAGTTTGCAAAGGATAACGCTATCGACTATGCGGTTGTCGCTCCCGATGATCCGCTTGTGCTTGGTTGCGTTGATGCGCTCAATGCTATCGGGATCGAATGCTTCGGCCCGAATAAGGCTGCGGCTATAATCGAGGGCAGTAAGGTGTTCTCAAAAAATCTGATGAAAAAATATAATATCCCCACGGCGACTTATGAAACCTTTGAGGATATGGATGAGGCAATAAAGTACGTTGAAAGCATTCCCGCTCCCGTGGTAATCAAGGCAGACGGACTTGCGCTCGGTAAGGGCGTTATCATCGCGCAGACAACAGCGGAAGCTGTTGATGCTGTCCGCAGCATGATGGAGGACAAGGTCTTCGGTGAAAGCGGAAGCCGTGTTGTAGTAGAGGAGTTTTTGGAGGGCCCCGAGGTGTCGGTGCTTGCCTTTACAGACGGAAACGTGCTTGTGCCGATGGTATCGTCTATGGACCATAAGCGCGCGGGGGATAACGATACAGGACTTAACACCGGCGGTATGGGCGCGATCGCTCCCAACCCCTATTACACGGATGCGATTGCCAATGAGTGCATGGAAAAGATCTTTATGCCGACGGTAAACGCTATGAAGTCTGAGGGACGCACCTTCAAGGGATGCCTCTACTTCGGACTTATGCTCACGAAAAACGGTCCTAAAGTAATAGAATACAACTGCCGCTTCGGAGACCCCGAAACGCAGGCTGTGCTTCCGCTTTTAGAGTCCGACCTGTTCACGGTAATGCGCGCGGTGTCATCTGGCAAGCTTGCCGATTGCGAGGTCAAATTTGCAGACAAGCATTCGTGTACACTCGTGCTTGCATCAAACGGATACCCCGGAAAGTATGAAACAGGCTTTGAAATAACAGGCGATGAGAATGCGGATGCATCGGTATATATCGCAGGCGCAAAGCTTGATAGCGGTAAGCTTCTTACCGCAGGCGGACGCGTGCTTGCAGTATCCGCAACCGGAGAGACACTTAAGGAGGCTATAGACAAGGCTTACCTTGAGGGCGAAAAGATACATTTTGAAAACAAATATTTCCGCCACGATATCGGCGCGCGTGCGCTTAAGGCAGGAAAGTAAGCTTCTGAAAGGATTTAGGTAATGGTATACAGAATATTCGTCGAAAAGAAGCGCGAATTTGCAAATGAGGCGCGTTCACTTAAAAACGATATAAATACGGTGCTGAGAATTTCCTCGGTCACCGACGTGCGCGTTATCAACAGATATGACGCGGAAAAAATAGATGCAGAGCTTTTTGAAACGGCTGTCAGAAACGTGTTTTCCGAGCCGCAGATAGACGACACCTATGAAAAGGTGGACTTCGACGGTGCGTGCGCGGTATTCGCGGTTGAAAGTCTGCCCGGACAGTTTGATATGCGCGCGGAATCTGCCGCGCAGTGCATACAGATCATTTCTATGGGCGAAAAGCCGATAGTCCGCACTGCTAAGATATATGCTCTTTACGGCAGCGTGAGTGATGACGAGCTTGCAAGGATCGAAAAGCACGTAATAAACCCGGTCGAAAGCAGACACGCATCCTTCGAGCTTCCCGAAACACTTGAAATGAAGACAGATATTCCGAGCGAGGTCGCAACTCTTGAAGGATTTACCTCACTTGAGGGCGATGCTCTTGCAAAGATGGCATCCGATATGGGACTCGCTATGGATGCGGACGATTTGAGATTCTGCCGCGACTACTTCAGAACAGAGCACAGAGACCCCACTATCACAGAGATCAGAATGATCGACACCTATTGGTCGGATCACTGCCGTCATACTACGTTTTTAACAACGGTAGACAACGTAAAATTCGAGGATGAAGCCCTTGAAGCGGCTTATCAGAGATATATCGACACAAGAAAGAAGCTTAACAGGACTAAGCCCGTGAATCTTATGGATATCGCAACGCTTGGCGCACGCTTCTTAAAGAGCGAGGGCAAGCTTGACGCGCTTGACGAATCTGACGAGATCAATGCTTGTACCGTAAAGATCACGGTAGACATAGACGGTGAAAAGGTTCCGTATCTTCTCTTGTTCAAGAACGAAACGCATAACCACCCGACAGAGATCGAGCCCTTCGGCGGCGCGGCTACCTGTATCGGCGGTGCTATCCGCGATCCCCTTTCGGGACGCTCGTACGTATATGCGGCAATGAGAGTAACAGGTGCGGCAGACCCCACCCGTCCTATAGATCAGACGATACCCGGAAAGCTTCCTCAGCGTACCATCGTGCAGACCGCGGCGGCAGGATATTCTTCTTACGGTAACCAGATCGGTCTTGCTACCGGTATGGTAGACGAGCTTTACCACGATGGATATGCGGCAAAGAGAATGGAGATCGGTGCTGTACTCGGTGCGGCTCCCTGTGAAAACGTGCGCCGTGAGGTGCCGGATGCAGGCGATATCGTAATTCTTCTCGGCGGCAGAACAGGCCGCGACGGTTGCGGCGGTGCTACAGGCTCGTCGAAATCGCATACCAAGACCTCGCTTGAAACCTGCGGTGCAGAGGTGCAAAAGGGTAACGCCCCTGAGGAAAGAAAGCTTCAGAGACTTTTCCGTATGAAGGAAGCGTCAAGACTTATCAAGCGTTGTAACGACTTCGGCGCAGGCGGTGTGTCTGTTGCTGTCGGTGAGCTTGCAGACGGTCTTGAGATCAATCTTAACGCAGTACCCAAGAAGTATGACGGACTTGACGGCACAGAGCTTGCTATCTCCGAAAGCCAGGAAAGAATGGCGGTAGTCGTTGAAGCAAAGGACGCGGATCGTTTTATCGAGCTTGCAAGAGGTGAAAACCTTGAAGCAACGCCTGTTGCGGTAGTTACGGCTGACGCGCGTCTTGTTATGAACTGGAACGGCAAGAAAATCGTTGATATTTCGCGTGAATTTCTTAACTCCAACGGTGCTGAAAAGCATATTGATATTACCCCAAAAGCACCTGAAAAGTTCGAGGCCATTGTTCCTGCTTCCTTTAAGGACGGTATGTTCGCATTGGCTGATGACCTTAATATCTGCTCTAAGCGAGGACTGTCTGAGCG
>JAFQPF010000027.1 GCA_017411885.1 Clostridia bacterium | reverse complement strand
TTTGGCGCGCCTGGCAGGATTCGAACCTGCGACCTACCGGTTCGTAGCCGGGCACTCTATCCACTGAGCTACAAGCGCATTTTTAGTACTCGAATATTATACCACGCCTTTTTACGCTTGTCAAGCCCTTTTTTGTTTTTTCTTTATCATTTTTCACTTAATCTTTTTTGACCACATTACCGCCTGATCTATCCATTTTTCCATAGCAGTATCGATCATTTCTTCCCTGCCCTCAGCAGTTATTTCATTCGCAAGTGCCATTCCGTGCGGGCCGTTGGGGTATATATGCAGCTCAAACGGTATTCCCTTTTCTGCATAAGCGTCCGCAAGCAAAAGCGAATTCTTTACCGGCACAAGAGCGTCGGCTGCCGTATGGAAGATAAACGCCGGGCATGAATTTTCATCAACATACTTTTCAAGGCTTGCCTTGTACAGCTGTTCATCGCTCAAATCGTCTGTGCAAAATAAATTTCTGAACGAGCCGGGATGCGAATACTGTTTTTCTATTCCTGTTATTACGGGGTAATTTAGCATCATTCCCGCAGGCTTGTTATAACCGTATGACATATCTATCGCATCGTAAACCTCGCTTATATGCCAGAGCACTCCGAGGCTTGCCGCAAGATGACCGCCTGCAGAAAAGCCGGTTACAAACACACGGTTCGGATCAATATTATATCTTTCGGCGTTATCCTTTATATGCTTCATGGCAAGAGACGCCTGGATAAGCTGTGCCGGGAAACTTCTTTTTTCCTTTGAGGTGACCGAATAATGAAGCACAAATGCGTTAAATCCGTGAGGGATAAATGCCATTGCTATCGGCTCGCCCTCTCTGTCAGAGCAGACAGTACCGTATCCGCCGCCGGGTATTACGAGTATCGCATCTCTGACAAAACCGTAGTTTTTATCCGCAACGTATGTATCAAGATAGACGTTTTCATTATTTTCTTCAAGGTATATTCTTTCGTAAATCATAAGGATGACCGCCTTTTTAGCATTATAAGATGATTTTATCACACCGCTATGGCTTTGTCAACACTTATCCCTTGACAAATCGCGCCGCAAATGCTAAAATACTAAAGCAAAGCATATATAAAACGGACCGAGCCGGACAATCGCGCGGTATGTTGCCGAAAGGTATTACCGTGAGGAAAGTCCGGGCTTCACAGGGCAGGATAACGGATAACGTCCGCCGGAGGCGACTCCCGGGAAAGTGCAACAGAAATAAACCGCCGCGTATTCAGCGGTAAGGATGGAAAGGCGAGGTAAGAGCTCACCCGAATCTATGGTAACACAGGTTCGCTGTAAACCCTATCCGAAGCAACACCTTAGAACGGCTTTATGCCGGGTTTGCCCGACCCCTGCTTCTATGGTGGCACGAGCTTTTGCTCGGAGCATCGCGGTAACGCGCTGTAGAGATAGATGATTGTCTATTACAAAACCCGGCTTACAGGCTCGATCCGTTTTATTTATGCTTTGCCTTTTTTTGTGTGATGACTTTTCTATTTCGCTGTGTTATCATATATATGTATACACACGAAAGGAAAAACAATAATGAAATTGAACATAAGCCTGACGTGCATCAGCAGGCAGGCATTTTACATACTCAAATCCGGCACCTTTCTCACTATAGCCATGGTTGCGGTAACGCTTATATATTTTGACGCCGCTTGCGCAAAAAACGCAGACTTCACGCTTTATCTGAGAGCACTCGGTGTTGCAAGGGAGATGCTTTTGACCTCGGTTATAACCTGCATTATCCTACTGTGCGGCGCGATTTTGCTCGATATTGCCGTAAAAAGTGAAAAAAATTAAGTATAGCTATTGTTTTTTTGCCGCGCCCGAAGTATAATAGATGTAAGAAATACACGAAAGGCGCAGCAAATATGAATATCGGACTTTTAGGCTTCGGATCTATGGGCAGGACACACACCTGGGCTGTCCAGAATATTAAATTTTATTACAAAAAGCCGCCGTTTGAGGCAAGGATAGCCGGCGTTTACACGCGCACGTATGAAACGGCAAAAAATGCCTCTGAACAATTCGGCTTTGATTTTGCCGCAAAAAGTGAGGATGAGCTTATATACAACGATGATATTGATATCATCGACATCTGTACGCCCAACATAAGCCATTATGAAACGCTCAAAAAGGCAATAAACGCAGGCAAACACATCTACTGCGAAAAGCCGCTTTGCGTAAGTGCGGCTCAGGCGGACGAGGTTTGCGAGCTTGCCTACAAAAAAGGCGTTATAGGCAAGATAGTTTTCAACAACAGATACTTAGCCCCGATACTTCGCGCAAAGGAGCTTATAGACGAAGGCAGGCTCGGACGGATACTCAGCTTCAGATGCGCATACCTTCATTCAAGCGCAACAGATATAAATAAAAACGCAGGTTGGAAGCAAAACCGCGATATATGCGGCGGAGGCGTGCTTTTCGACCTCGGCTCACACGCGATCGATCTCGTGTATTACCTGTGCGGTCGCTTCAAGGAGGTAAACGGCAGGTCGCAGATAGCCTTTGCAAGCCGCCGCGGAATTGACGGAAGCTTATGGCAGACCAACGCCGATGAGGCTTTCTATATGACCGCCGAGCTTGAATGCGGTGCCGTGGGCACGATCGAGGCAAGCAAGATAGCCGTAGGAACAAATGACGATCTTACTCTTGAAATATACGGCACCGACGGAAGTATACGCTTTTCGCTTATGGATATGAACTTCCTGCACTATTACGATAACAGACCCGAAAACCGTCCGCTTGGCGGTGACAAGGGCTTTACAAAGATCGAGTGCGTAGGCAGATACCCCGAGCCTGCGGGAATATTCCCCGGAATAAAGGCTCCGGCAGGATGGCTGAGGGGGCATCTCGGCAGTATGTACGCATTCCTTGACGCGGTACACAGAAACGACACCGACGTGCATCCAAGCTTTTATGACGCAAGCCATATACAGCGCGTAATGGAAGCAGGCTATGAATCGGACAAAACACGCAGATCGGTGATTATTTGACGGAGAAGCTATGATAAGGATCGGACTTACAGGCCCTACGGGTGCCGGAAAGGGCTCACTATCAAGGATTTTTGAAAAGCACGGTATTCCCTGCCTTGACACCGATAAAGTTTCAAGGCTCGTGTGCGCTCCGGGCAAGCCGTGTACGCTCAAGCTCGCCGAAGAATTCGGATGCGATCTTATCGACAGTAACGGTGTGCTTGACAGAAAGGCGCTTGCAAGCAGAGTGTTCGGCGCGCCCGACAGGGATGAAAGGCTTAAAAGATTAAATACCATAACTCACAAGTATATTCTCGCTTACGCGGACGATTGGCTTTGCGAAAAGGAAAAGTCGGGCTTTGCCGCGGCGGTAGTTGACGCACCGGTGCTTTTTGAATCGGGATACGATAAAAAATGCGATTACGTTATCGGTGTGCTTGCAGGAAAAGCTACTCGTATAAAGCGCGTGACAGAACGCGATAATATAAGTAACGAAGAGGCAGAAAAGCGCATCTCCGCGCAAAAGGACGATGAGTTTTTTATCAAAAGCTGCTCGCTTATAATCTACAATGACGGCAGTGAAGACGAGCTTGAAAACAAGGTTTTGCCGTATATAAAATCCTTGTTAAACGGGGTTATACCTAAATGAAAAAGGGCAAGAAACGGGCATCACCTCTTGGTATAATAAGCGCGCTTATCCTTATTTTTGTGATAGGCTTTGCTCTTTACGGCGAAATTGACAGACGTATACAGATGCGCCTTTATCCGCAAAAATATTCGGATTACGTTGAATTATATGCCGAAAGGTACAATGTACCGACCGAGATCGTCTATTCGGTGATACACACAGAAAGCGGATTTGATCCATTGGCAAGATCGGGTGCAGGAGCTGTCGGACTTATGCAGATAACCCCCGACACGTACGACTGGCTTTTGTACGTGCGCAAGGAGGAAAAGCCCGGCGAGCTTACCGAGCCCACGGTCAATATTGATTTCGGAACCTATTTTCTCTCATATCTTTACAAAAAATTCGGCGACTACGATACGGTATTTGCCGCATACAACGCGGGTATGAACAGGGTATCCTCCTGGCTTGATGACGAGCGTTATGCAAATGACGGAAGACTTACTGATATCCCATTTACCGAAACTGAAAATTATGTAAAAAAGGTAAACAACGCGATAAAAAAATACAAGCAGCTTTACAGCAAATGAAAGGACAAAGAATATGAGTACAAATGAAGAAAAAACAAAGCTTTCGGATAAACTTTTCTACAAGTCCGAAAATGCTTTTGATAAGCTTGACTCATGCGAAAAGGACACAGCCTTTGAATATGCAAAGGGATATAAGCAATTCCTTGACAACGCAAAGATCGAGCGCGAAGCGGTAAAAGAAGCGATCGCTATGGCAGAAAAGAAGGGCTTTGTCCCCTATAAGCTTGGGGATGACTTAAAGGCAGGCGGAAAATATTATCTCAACAATCGCTCAAAAAGCCTGTTTCTTTTCAGAATAGGCACGGAGTCAATAGAAAACGGCATCAGAATAGCCGCTGCACATATCGACTCACCCAGACTTGACCTAAAGCCCCGTCCCGTATACGAGGACGGCGAGCTCGGCTTTCTCAAGACTCACTATTACGGCGGTGTCAAAAAGTATCAGTGGACGGCAACACCCCTTGCGCTCCACGGCAGCGTGATGCTTTCGGACAACAGCGTGGTTGATATAAGCATCGGCGAGGACGAAAACGATCCCGTGCTTTATATATGCGATCTTGCTCCTCACCTTGCTCAAAATCAGGTTCAGAAGACCTTGTCGGTCGCGATCGAGGGCGAATCGCTCAATCTGCTTGTCGGAAGTATGCCTTACCCCGACAAGGATGAAAGCGACAGAATAAAGCTTAATATTCTTTCTATACTCAACGAAAAATACGGTATTACAGAGGCTGACCTTATATCGGCAGAGCTTTGCGCCGTACCCGCAGCAAAGGCACGTGACGCAGGTCTTGACCGTTCGCTTATTGCCGCCTACGGCCACGACGACCGCGTTTGCGCGTATCCCGCGCTCAGCGCATTGTTCGATGATAAGCTTGATACAACTCACACGGTAATGGCGGTTCTTGCCGACAAGGAGGAAACCGGAAGCGATGGCAACACCGGTATGAAATCCGCGCTTCTCCGCGATCTTATAGACGAGATCGCGACAAAGCTTTCGGCTTCTCCGGCAGTTGTAAGGTCAAGCTCAAAATGCCTGTCTGCAGACGTTAACGTAGCCTTTGACCCCAACTTCCCCGAGGTGTTTGAAAGACGCAATACCGCGTTTATAAACCACGGTGTCGTAATTTCAAAGTATACAGGCGCACGCGGAAAGAGCGGCACGTCGGATGCCTCTGCCGAATTCTTAGGCAGTATCAGAAATATGTTTGACAAAAACGGCGTTATATGGCAGATCGCCGAGCTTGGCAAGGTAGACCAGGGCGGCGGCGGTACTGTTGCCGCGTATATCGCCAACCTGAACATCGACGTTATCGACCTCGGTGTGCCGGTGCTTTCGATGCACGCCCCCTACGAGATCATCGCAAAGCTTGACGTATATATGGCTCACAAGGCGATACTCGCGCTTTTTGGTGAATAAAAATTTAAACGACGGCAAATGCTTTTGTCTGCAGTCATTTTTGTAGCAGCCTTCCTCCGGGAGGAAGGTGGCACGGTGAAACCGTGACGGAAGGAGCCTGCGCGGCGTGTGGTTTGTTGAAATTTAATCTCACGCACTCTCCCTCAGTCTTTTGCTACGCAAAATCTAGCTCCCTCCCAGAGGGAGCCTATACAAACAATGTCTCTGACAACCATTATAAGGAGAGTTGCATAAAAAAATCGGCTCGGATGCGTGTATCCGAGCCTTTATTTTATGACGCTATATTTATCGGTGTACATATATCCGACACCGCGCACCGCCTTTATGCAGTCTATTCCAAAGACCTCGCGGGTCTTTTTTCTGATATAGCTTACGTATACGTCGACTACGTTTGCTTCTCTTGAAGCCTTGTTTTCCCATACCGCCTGATGCAGAGCATCTCTTGAAACGGGGGATTCGCAATTTTCATAAAGAAAAGCAAACAGCCGTGCTTCCTTTTCGGTAAGCTTCAGCCTCTCGTTATTGTATACAAGCTCTCCGTCCTTGAATTTAACGCGAGAGCCATCCTTGACCGACACCTCAGAGCCAAGCTCAAGGATAAGGCTTTTAAGCTCCGAATTAAGAAACGGCACCGAAAGAAAATACTTTACACCCTTTGGTATTCTGCCGCCGTTTTCGCACAGATAAATAAGCCTTGAAAGGTCGTATTCGTCCCTAAAAAAGCTTGACGCGTCCACAATGCTCAAAAAATCGCAGGGCATCCCCGAAAGGTCGGGGATAAATCCAAGCTCGCTCACAAGCAAAGCAACACTTTGGGAAAGATATTCGTTTTTTATATTAACGCTCACTCTGCTTTTCATATATCCTCTCCCACACGAAACGCAAATATCGCTTTTTTACAAAAAATATATCTGTTTTTATCCTATTTTACATCAAATACGCCGTCTTTTCAAGACTATAATAAAAAATAATTGACAAAACCGCGCTTTTGCGCTAAAATATTATACATATTTAACTTGGAGCATATTTATGAGTAAGAAGAAAATCAAAAACAAATACGAGGAAGAAGAATACAAGCTGCTCAAGGGACACAGAGAACGGCTGAGAAAACGCTTTCTCACGCAAGAAGCGCAGGAGTTTGACGAAAGCCGTATACTTGAGCTTTTGCTTACCTACAGTATACCGCAAAAGGACGTTTATCCCATTGCACTCAGGCTTTTGGCAAGATTCGGAGACCTTGACAACGTACTTAACGCAAGCGTAGACGAGCTTTGCACCATAGATGGGATAGGCAGAATCACGGCTATTCTCTTAAAGCTGCCAAACGCACTTACGTATAAGGCAAAAATATCCAAAAACAAACGCAAGCAGTTCAAGACTCCCGAGGAGATCGCGGCATTGTTCTGCGCGTATTTTGACGGCATACGCGAGGAAAGAATGATGATCGCCTCATTTAACAATTCCCACGAGCTATTGTTCAGCGACTGGATATCTCTCGGTCACCCGGATGAATGTATAATAGACCTGCGTGAGGTAATGCGTGTGCTTGTTAGAGACAACGTATCATACGTTGCGATCGCGCACAATCACCCGAACAACAGTCTGAAGCCCTCTATAGCTGACATTGAGGCTATGTACAAGCTCAAGTCAACAGTCGAGGATGCCGCGGTAAAGCTTATAGACATATTCATCGTCGGCGAAAGCAAGTATTTCAGAATGAGCCGTGCCGCTGAGGTGGCAGACAAATTGAACGAATACGACGAAAGCGAATTTTCCTACACCTTCGGCAGGAGCATCACATACGAGGCGTCTGAGCTTACCGAAAGCGTAATTGAATATCTGTAAAAGCAAAAACGGATGCGAGTCGCATCCGTTTTTTATTCGTTATTCCAGAATCTGCGCAAAAGCTCGCCAAGCGCGCTTTTGTCACCTATCAGCTTCATATTCTTCCAGTGCGAGGGGTACATTGACGCGTATTCGCGCGTTGCGTAACGGTCATCGATCAGAAGCACCGCGCCACGGTCGCTTTCGCTTCGTATAACACGTCCTGCCGCCTGAAGCACCTTTATCATACCGGGTATACGGTAGGCGTAATCATAGCCGCGCATATATTCGTCATCCGATCTTTCGTTATAATAATCGCAGATTATGTTCGATTCATCGTTAATTCCCGGAAGCCCGACACCGACTATCGCACAGCCGATAAGCTTTTCTCCGGCAAGGTCGATTCCCTCTGAAAAAACACCGCCAAGCACACCGAATGCAAGCAGGGTGTCATTATCCCCCTCATTTGTCGTGGCAGGCTCACTCTGAGCTTTGCCGAAGAATGACGCTCCCCTGACAAGTCCGAGTCCCAACAGGTCCGAAAGCGGATCGGGCTTTGCTTTTTCGCTTAAAAGCGACTCCGAAATATTACCGTCAAAGCTTTTGAGATAATCGCTCTTTTCATTTTCGCTCATATCGCTTCGCTGGATAATGGTTTTGATACCCGGATAACGCTTTGCAAACTGCGCGTGAACCTCACTCATATACTTATACGACGGAAAAAACGCCATATAATTTCCGCTTTTGCCTTTGACAAGCGTATAAAGCAGGTCGGTAAGAGATGCCATCGTCGTTTTTCTGTCATCAAATCTTGTACTGAATTTATACGTCGCGCAAAGGCACAGATTTTCCTTCGGGAAGGGCGAATCCAGAGTAAGCGTGAGATCGTTTTCATCTCCGCCGAGTATGCTTTTATAATAGTCCGAGGGCGAAAGAGTTGCCGAAAACAGTATCGTGCTGCGTCCAAGCTCATAGCGGCTCTTAAGCACAGCGGACGGGTCTATACAAAGCTGACGGAAGGTGTATTCGCCGTTTCTGTATTCGATAAGGCTTATATATTTTTCATCGTAATAATCGGCAATCTTCAGGTATTTTTTTATTTCAAAATAAATGTCGGTTATCTGATCACAGACGTTCTTGTGCGCTCTGAAATAGGCTTCAAACGCTTCAAGCAGCTCGTAAAGCCTGCGGTTTAATATGCCAAACGGCTTTTTGCTCTTGTATACGCCCATTTCTCCTGACTTGCGGTGATTGACGTCGACCAGATTTTCCGCGCTTTTCATATACTCAAGCGTTTCAACAAGCTTTGGGAAAAGTATCTTCTCTTCGCTTGAAAGCAGGGTGAGCAAAAGCTCTATGTCGCTGCTTCTGATGTTATGCGAATACATTTCACGGGCACGGTCTCCGAGATTATGCGCCTCGTCGATCAAGAAGATATAGTCGCCGGGCTCTGTAAAATAACGTCTTAAGAAAACTATCGGATCAAAGAGATAGTTGTAATCGCAGATCACAAGCTCACACCACTCGGATATTGCAAGCGAAAGCTCATATGGGCAGACTCTGTGCTTGCTTGCGTAATATTCGATCTTCTCACGGTCGAAAATCCTGTCGTTTTCTATAGCGTCGGCAAGCGCGTCGTTAATGCGGTCGAAATGTCCGCATGCATTATGACACACACTCGGATCGCAGGGCTCGTGTGAGCTTTGGCATATCCTCTCTCTCGCGGTAATTACCGCGACCGATGCATCAAGCCCCTTTTCGCGCATAAGTACAAAGGCTTCCTTAGCCGCTTCGGCTATCGTGGTCTTTGAGGTGAAATAGAATATTTTTTCTCCATATCCGTTTCCTGCCGCCTTTACAGCAGGAAAAAGCGCGGACATCGTCTTTCCGATACCCGTCGGGGCTTCGGCAAAAAGCTTCTTTTTCGTGCATATCGCCTCAAGCGCGTATTCGGCAAAGCTTCTCTGCCCCGGTCTGTATTCTCCGTATGGGAAAGCAAGCTTCTTCGCGCTTTTTTGAAAGGCTGCTTTTCTTTCAAGCCTTTTGTTTTCAAGGCGCAAATATTCGCCGAGCATATTTTCAACGAAGGCACCAAGATCGTCGGTATCGAACATACTGTCGAATTTCACCACGTCCTCCGTGGAAATATCACAATAGGTAAGCCTTACGGTAATACTGTCAAGACCCTTTTCACAGGCGAAAATATAGGCGTAGCACATACCCTGGGCAAGATGTGTCGGGCAAAAGTTTTCCGTGAGCGTGTTTACCGGCACATTCACGCATTTTATCTCGTCGATGATATATCCGTTCTCTGTCTGAATAATACCATCGGCGCGGCCTGTGAGCATAACCGAACCGTATTCAAGCTCAAAGAGCTTTTTCAGTGCCACCTCGGGGGCGTACACGTCGCCGCCGCGCTTCTGAAGCATAGTGTGAAGCCTTATGCTTTCAACAACGCGGAATGCGTCTCTGCGCATATCGATATTGCCGCTCGGAAGCATTTTTTCGCAAAGCTCCCTTATCTGCAGGCTTATAATATCCGACATTTACTCTCCCCCTTTCGTTTGATACGTATATATTTTATAACAAAACGGTTAATATTGCAATAGGCAGATGTTAAAAGTACAAAATAACTCTTGTATTAATATTTTATTTGTGCTACAATATATAAGTAAAAATATATCTGCGGACAAGGAAAATTAGAAATGTCTGAAAAAAACACCGAGGAGTTCGAGTTTACTCGCGACCCCGAATCAAATAAAAGCAGGTTCGTGCGTGAGCTTGAAGCGGCAGGAGCAGACGAGCTCGCGCCAAACGCTCCGATCATAAAAAGGAAAAAGAAAAAAAGAATACTTTCAAAGCTGTTTTATCTTGCGATAATGCTTTTGTGCGTGGCAACTCTTATCTGGAGCACATACACGCTTATTTCAAGCATCGGCGGCTACGCTAAGGGTGACTCGCTCTATTCCGATCTTTCGGATTTTTTTAACGCCCAGGATGAAGACGCGCTTTCGGCACTTAATTCAAAGATCACAGTAAGATCAACGCCGGCAGGCAAGGCAAGTCCCGCGTCTCTTTCGATGTCGGAAATAAGACAGATGAAGCTTGAAAATATCGAAATATCGGTAAACGAAAGCGACGGAGAAGCTGCCCAGTACAAGGCAAAGCTTGATTGGCTCAAGCAGATCAATCCCGATATTTACGGTTGGATCACAATAAACGACAGCGAGGTCGATTACCCGATAGTGCGCGGAGAGGACAACGTACACTATCTTGACCACGCATACACGGGCGAATATATGATAGTCGGTTCGATCTTCGCCGATTACAGAACCAACGACAAGATCATAAACAACTACAACACCGTGCTTTACGGTCACAATATGGAAAACGGCTCGATGTTCCATATCGTTGAGCTGATGAACGAGGACGAAAAGCTCTTTGATGAGTCCCGCATCACGGTATACACACCCGATGGAATATACATCTACGCGCCGATATCGGTATACGAAACGAATGCTTACGATCAGTATTTCAGAATGAGATTCAAAAGCACAACCGAGTTTACCGATTTCGCGGACGCAATACTTGAAAAATCGTCTCACCCGCGCTCTGCACAGTTTTCCGAATTCGACCGCATACTCACTCTGTCCACCTGCACCAACGAGGCATACAGCGGAAGATATGCATTACACGCGCGGCTTATAGACGTTGAGGAATTTGAATAAATGTCAGAAAATATACTTATCTGTCCGAAATGCTCGTGTGGACTTGAAGAAATCAACGGCTCGCTTATCTGCGAAAACCGCCACACCTACGACCTTTCCGCAAGCGGATACGTCAACTTCAATACCAAGCTAAGCGTATCGGGAGATTCCCCCGATATGGTAAACGCGCGCTCGCGATTTCTTGATCTCGGTTACTATGAAGGCTTCGCGCGTGAGATCGTAAGCACACTTGACAGCTTTAAGCCCGAAAAGGTGATCGATGCCGGCTGCGGCGAGGGCTATTACAGCAATATGATCGCAAAAGAGCTTGATTACACCTCACTTTACGGCTTTGATCTTTCAAAAAGCGCTGTAAACAAGGCTTCAAAGCGCGCCCGCGCATCGGGTACAAACGCGCGCTTTTTCGTATGCGGCATTTTTGACCTGCCGATACGTGAAAACAGCATTGACGCGGTAGTAAGTCTGTTCGCGCCTCTTGCATACGATGAGTTTCACCGTGTGCTTAAGCCGGGAGGACGGCTTGTTATCGGTGCCGCCGGGAAAGAGCATCTGCTCGGACTTAAGCGCGCGCTTTACAGCGACGTTTATGAAAACAACCCCGAAAAGGTAGTATCCCCCGAGGGCTTTCGTGAGCTTTCGCGGAATAATATAAGATACGACGTGAGCATAAACACAAGTCAGGCTATAAGCGATCTGTTTTCGATGACTCCGTACTATTGGAAAACAGGCGAGGACGCCGCGGCGCGACTTTCGGAGCTTGATAAGCTCGATACGGCTCTTGGTTTTGATATAATCGTTTTTGAAAGGCTTTAAGACAAAGGATGAAGGTTTCAATAATTATTCCGGCATACAACGAGGAGTCGGTGATTGAAAAAAATATGAAGCTCTTAAGCAAATGGTGCGAGGATAATCTTGGCGATTACGAGATCGTTATCGTCAACGACGGAAGCCGTGACTTAACGTCAAAGATCATCTGTGAAAAGTTAAACGCCCCCTGCTTCAAGGATGCGGGCTATGAAGATAACCGCGGCAAGGGCGGCGCACTCAAGCAGGGTGTTAAAGCGGCAAGCGGTGATATTATCGTAACCACCGATTGCGATCTTGCATACGGATGCGAGGTGATCGCCGATGCGGTAAAGCTTATGAGCGAAAGCAAAAGCGAGCTTCTCATCGGCTCGCGCACGCTTGCCAAGGACGGCTTTGCGGGATACCCGTTTATACGTAAGCTTGCTTCGAAAATCTATTTCAGACTTTTGTCGGTCTATGCCGGACTTTCGGTAAGCGATTCGCAGTGCGGCTTCAAGTGCTATAAAAAAGAAGCGGCAAAAACACTTTTTTCCGAGCTTGAAACGACCGGCTTTGCTTTCGATCTTGAAATACTTCTGAGGTCAAAAAAGCACGGATATAATATCGCGCAAATGCCCGTGAGCATAAAAAATCACGGCAACTCAAAGGTAAACGTGATAAGAGATTGCACAAGAATGCTTGCCGACGTAAGAAGGATCAAAAGGCTGTGCGTAAAAGGCAGTAACACTCAAGGAGAAAACAAATGATAAAGCTTATCCATACGGCAGATCTTCATCTTGACAGTCCGTTTTCGATGCTTGATCTTCAAAAATCAGAAATACGCAGACAGGAAATGCGCGATTCCTTTGAAGCACTGATAAATCTTGTTTACACCACCCGATCGGATATGTTGCTTATCGCCGGGGATCTTTTTGAAAGCTCGCTTGTTACCCACGAAACGCTTAATATGGTAAAAAACGGCTTTGCAAGAATACCTGATTGTCATATTATCATAGCCCCCGGCAATCACGATCCGGCAGGCGAAAACGGAATATACGGCAAAATAGACTTTTCC